>NZ_JANPCM010000252.1:0-3209 GCF_031430955.1 Ferruginibacter sp. | reverse complement strand
GCAAGAGGTCGTCGGTTCGACCCCGATACTCTCCACAAAGGCTCACTAAAGGTGAGTCTTTTCTTTTTTATGATTTACACTGTATATATTTTATACTCTGCAAAAATTGATAGGTATTACGTGGGTCATACCGAAAATATTTCAATTCGGTTAAAGCAACATAATGAAGGTATATCAACATATACTTCAAAAGCTACAGATTGGATATTGATGTATTCAGAAAATTTTAGCAGTAGAGTAGATGCTCATAAACGAGAATTAGAAATTAAAAGTAAAAAAAGCAGAAAATATATTGAATGGTTGATTAATTACGACAGATAGAACGCTGCATGTCCCGAATGCTTTCGGGAAATAGGTCGTCGGTTCGACCCCGATACTCTCCACAAAAAAATCCCACGGCTGTGGGATTTTTTAATGCCTTTGAATAAACTAAAATTTTTAATCCCCCCAAATTTCATCCTTACCTTCCAGCCACAATTTTACTAAATCGTTCGTTACAGATTTTGGTCTTTCTAAAGGAAAAGCCAAAGCCCTGTCCCATATTAAACTTGCCAGCACACCCAGCGATCTTGATACACCAAATAACACGGTATAAAATTCATACTCCACCATACCATAATGCACTAATAAAGCACCGCTGTGTGCATCTACATTGGGCCAAGGGTTTTTTATTTTTCCGAGTGATTGTAAAATGGGCGGCACTGCATCATAAATATTCCAAACCGTTTGCACCAATGCATCATCGGGCATATGTTTTTTTCCAAATTCCATTTGTGCAGTAAACCGTGGATCGGTTTTACGCAACACTGCATGGCCGTATCCCGGTACAACTTTTCCTTCGGTTAAAGTTTTTTTCACGTACTCTTCTATCTGCACTTTAGTGGGCAAGTCTGTTCCCAGCTCTTCTCTTAATTCATAAATCCATTTAATTACTTCCTGGTTGGCTAACCCATGCAATGGGCCTGCAAGCCCGTTCATACCGGCAGCAAAACTTAAGTAAGGATCGCTTAATGCTGAGCCTACTAAATGTGTGGTATGAGCAGAAACATTTCCGCCTTCATGATCGGCATGAATGGTCATGTATAAACGCATCAGTTCTTTAAAAGATTCATCTTCGTAACCCATCATGTGTGCAAAATTGCCCGACCAGTCCAGCAATCCGTTGGGTTGAATATGATCGCCATTTTTATATTTACGGCGATAGATATATGCGGCAACCCGTGGCAGGCGTGCAATTAAATCCATGGCATCATCAAACACGGCATCCCAGTAATCTTTTTTATTCATCCCTGCTGCGTATCTTTTGCTAAACTGGCTTTCGGTTTGCAAAGCCATAATGGCAACAACAAACTGCGTCATCGGGTGCGTACTAACCGGCAATGCCTCAATAGAATCAAAAACATGATTGGGTACATGACTGCGACGTTGCCATACGCTGGTAACATGTTGCACATCATCTTCATCAGGCAAATCACCTACCAGCATTAAATAAAATAATCCTTCGGGTAAAGGCTCCGATCCATTGGGCGCCTTGGGTAATTTTTGTTGTAATTCAGGAATGGTATATCCACGAAAACGGATACCTTCCTGTGCATCAAGCAAAGAGGTTTCGGTTACTAACCCTGTCATCCCACGCATGCCCTGGTAAATTTGGCTAAGCGTAACTTCTCCAATTTTTTTGTTACCATGTTCCTTAAGCAAGGTTTTAATTTCCGCAGCTACAGTTTCTGATTTTGCTTTGAATTTATCTTTAATAATTCCCATACCGCAATTGAAATTTATAATGTAAGAATATTTTCAAGATTGAAATACTTGTAATCGTATTTTAAAAATATGACTAAAATTACGATGCGTAGCTGTGTAAAACAAAAGTTTCAAAAGAAAGTTTACAGATAAATAAAGCCGGGAGCCGTAATATTATTTAGGTGCTTTTTTATAAAGATAACATGCCAGCAGGCCAAAAAAGAAATTGGGTGTCCATGCGGCTATAAATGGCGTAAAGCTGCCCTTGGTTGCAAACACAATTGAAAAGCGGCTGAATAAAATATACAATACACTTATCACCACCCCCAAAGCCAGGTGCAATCCGCTGCCGCCCCTTACTTTTCTTGATGCCAGAACAGCACCAATAACAGTAAGAATAAGTACAGAAACAGGAATAGCATCCCGGTTATATCTTTCAACTAATAAAGCATTCAAGCCTTCGCTCCCCCTTAATCTTTCCCGCTTTATAAATTGATTTAAATCCGGCGTTGGCATCTGATCTTTTAAATATTCATCTTTACGTAAATCAACCGGTTTAAAATCGTAGTTCATCTTTAACTCTGTTGAACGTTTAACGGTTTCCGTAATACCATTCAGTGTTCTTTCTGTTACATTAACGAGTTTCCATTTTTTTGCTGCCGTATCCCAGTTAAAATTATCGGCCCTCAGGTTATACAATAATTTATTATTGGAAAAGCGCTGCACAAAAAAACCATTACCGTTTTTTGAAACCGTATCGTACCCGGCAATACCGATATAAGTATTGCTGTCGTTTCTAAAATAAATGTGTTGCTTGTAAGTATTGTTACCGCCATTGTTACCAAAATTGGGGTCAATATATTTTGTTTCAAAATCGCCCAATTTTTTATTGGCTTTTGGCACCACATACTGGTAACCAAACCATAACAATACTGATAAAAATAAACCCCCAATTACATAGGGCATTAAAAAACGGCGGTAACTTACACCACTGCTTAATATGGCCACTACTTCGGAACGTGTTGCCATTTTTGAAGTAAAAAATATTACGGCAATAAAAACAAACAATGGAAAAAGCATTGCATCAATACGTGGGACAAATCCAAAATAATAATCAGTTATAATTTTAGAAACAGGGAGTTTGGATTTTACAAAATCATCAGTTTTTTCGCTTACATCAACCACCACCACAATCGCCGTTAATAATATAAGGCAAAAGAAAAATGTAGAAAGATATTTTGACAGTATATAACGATCGATTTTTTTAAGCATTGCAATTAGCCGTTGGTAATTTTTTGCTACGCAAATGTAGCTGAAAAAGATTTTGTATAAGATATGATATTGATAAGTATTTGTGAAGATTGGAAGAACCGTTTAGAGGTTTAGGGGTTAGATGTTTAGTATGTACTCTATAAATCTTAAACTTAATTTGCAAAAGTCAGTTCTCTCTAAACCCTAAACCCTAA
>NZ_JANPCM010000251.1:0-7919 GCF_031430955.1 Ferruginibacter sp. | reverse complement strand
GTAGATGATTTTTTATTGTTATCGCAACTTATCATCATTGTGCCTGATAACAGCAGGATTATTACAAACTGCAATGACTGTTTTAAAGAAAAAATTTTCATACTATAATTTTATTTTTAAAAAATATTTTTTACTTCTTTGTAATATTAAAAATTACAACTGCTCAATTACTTTTTGTAACATGCCCCTGATTTCTGCAGCAATATCATTCAATACTTTATTTTCAATTGCCTGCATGGAAGCCGCCGGGTCAACAGCAGAAACCTCTACCTGGCCTGGTATTTTTTCCTGCACTATTACATTGCAGGGCAGCATGGTCCCTATTTTATCTTCTGCCAGTAAGGCTTTGTAAGCAAATGGGGGATTGCAGGCACCCAGGATTTTATAATTATAAAAATCTACATCAAGCTTTTTCTTTAGTGTAGCTTTTATATCAATTTCTGTAAGAATGCCAAAGCCTTCTGCTTTGAGGGCTTCAGTAACTTTTTGAATAGCATCATCGAAACTTGCAGAGATTGTTTTACTAAAATAGTATTCCATAATAGATAATTTAATTCTAAAAAAAATATTCGTTGAGGCTGCTGATAATAAGACTTTTTATTTACAGTAAATCCTGTTTGCAAAAGCACCGGTGGTTTAACAGGCATATTTATTTTCCTTTTCGGGAATTTTTAAATAATACCAATACGCCAATTAATACAACCAGCATTAAGAACCACCAACCCATGTGCATTCCGCCCAAAAAGTAATCCCTGTTATTCTGCATCATAATGATATTATTTTTTTATGCTGAACTTATTTAATTTTTACGTCAAATTGTATCTTTAATTTATCCCATGCCATTGCTATCTCACCTTTATTATTACCCTTATCGGTTATAAAATATTGTAACCGTTGTATAGTTTCTTTTTGCTGCTGCGGCTTTACTTTTATCCTTACCAAATCTTCGCTTTGCTGATAATCGTCTGTTAAATGCTGGTTCCAGTTTTTATTAATGATAAGGATCCATTCTTTTTTAGCGGGTATGGTAAAAAAAGCATACTTACCTTTTGGAATGCTTACTCCATTTACAATAAAGTCTTTATCAATTTCAATATTGGTGGCATTGTGTGCGCCGGTAACCCACACTTCTCCATAAGGAATTAAGCCGCCCCAAATATTTCTGCCCCTTACGCCGGGAGAATGATAATTAATAACTACTGCAGCAGTTCCTATCTTACCGATGGCTGCACTTTTTATACTTCTTTTTAAAGTGTCGCCTTTGGCATTGGGGTTGTAGCAAATCTCTTCCATTTTTGGCTGCTGCGCCAATGCAGTATAATTAAACTGCAGTAAAATTAAAATTGCAAAAGCCGTCATTATTTTTTTCATACCTGAATTATTTAATTGCTGTGCCGGTTTAGATTTAATACCTGTAATAATTAAAATTCGATTAATGTTTCATATCCTTCATTGCATCATCTTTTCCACCTGCTTTTCCTTCAGTTACATTCATTACAAAATCGCTGGTGTACACTTTTCCTTTGCTTTGAAACTGTATCCAGCCACGATATACGCCGGGCTTATCAAAAGTGGTATGCAGGTCAAACTTACCTCCCTCCACGCTTGGGTGTACATGTAAATATTTTTTATCGGCAAGGCTTACTACCACCATGTGCGCTTTTGCACCCAGGTAATCTTCCAGCGTATTTACATCCACTGCTGCACCATTCAGCATCATTACACCATTAATATGCATGGGCATATTGGTTAAAAATTTTCCGCCATCGGGTGTAAGCGAAACAGAAAAGCCATCGCCTGCTGTACCGGTTAATTTATCGGCGCCATATGTTTTTGCAGCAGGTACTGTACCGGCAACAGTTACATTTAAATTATCTACAGTGTGGTTGGCGCCGCTGGGTTTATAATCGGCAAACAAAGTATATTTTCCTGCTGCCGGAAATTTTTCTTTTACGCTGTAAGATCCATCAGCATTTAGTTCAGGATGAATATGATCGAACCAGCTAAGATCGTCGCTAACCACAATAAGGTGAATTTTTTTTGTATGCTCCACATCAAGCGGCACTTGCTCAGCAGGCTTATCCTTTAATTTAGGCGTCATAGATAAAGTAACTTCTTCATTTGCTTTTGGAGATGCTGGTGTGGCTGTAAATAACATGCTTACATTACCGGGTCCGCCGGCATTATCATTATGCTCTAATTTCATTCCGCACTTGGGGCAGGTATCGCCTTCTTTGCCTGTTACTTCGGGGTGCATGGGGCAGGCGTAAATATGATCGTCGCCTTCATGTGCCGTTTCAGCAGTGGTGCTGTCTGCAGTTGTAGTTTTACTTTGGCTGCTGTTATTGCATGCTGCTAAAAAAGTTATGGCGCCCAGGCATGTAGCCAATACTAAAGTTTTAAATTGTTTTTTCATTACTGTAATTTTTATTGGTTTAAATAAATTGTTTTCATTTGATAAACGCCTTCAGTTACCACCCTTTCCCCTTCTTCCACACCTTTTAATATGGTAGTAAAGTTTTGGTTAGAAGTGCCTTTATTTATATAGCTGATACTGTATTGTTCTGCTTTGTCTTTTATAAAAACAGCCGGCTTACCATTTACTTCTGCAATGGCTGCAGCTGGCACTATCAACTGTGTGGAAATATTTTTTGAAAAAATATTGACATTAATATTTTCTCCAATTTTAAATTGCGACTTTGAATTGACTATTTCGAAAATTACCTTTTGAGATTGGTTACTGTTATTTACCGATTGCGCAGTGGACACTAATTTTAAACGATAGGCAGTGGTATCGTTTGGTGCAGTTGATGTTGCAGTAATTTTTTCAACAGCTTTTATTTGCGCTGCATCATTGGCAAATACTTGTGTTTCTACCAATACTTTTTCAAGATTTGTAATGTCAAATAAAGTTTCGCCTGTATTTACCACAGCACCAATTGAATAATTGAATGCCCCCACCACGCCGCTTATAGGTGCAGTAAGTGAAATCATTTTTGTACTGCCTGCATTTTTGCCTGCATTAGCCGTAAACAATTGCCTGTTTTTTAAAGCTGTTTCGTACCGGGCTTTTGCTTCGGTAACATCTTTTTTTGCGGCAATATCTTCTATAGCTTTTAATCTTTCGTATTGTGCCTTTGCAGCATTGTATTCAGCATCTACCCTGTTTTTTTCTGAAAGAATATTTATTTGTGTACCAGCATCTACCTGTTGTTCAATCACTGCTAAAACCTGCCCGGCCCCTACTCTTTGCCCAACAGTAACTCTTAATGAAATAATTTTTCCCGCCTGCGGCGATTGAATTACGGCCATGCCCTGCGGTGATGGAATTACAGTACCCAACACCTGCGTTGATTGATTAAAATTACCTGTCTGAATTTTTTGAGTACCGATGTTAAATAAAAATTGGGTTTCCTTTTCAACCGTAAATGTATTGGCTAATGTACCGCCAGCTGCTCCACCTTTGCCATGATCTTCGCCATCGTGTGCGGCGGCTGTGTTACTTACTGCTGCAGGCAATAAACAAAGTACCATTAAAAATAAGGCTGCCACTTTTTTATTGGTCTTCCTCATTACAAAAAACATTATTATTAATCCCAGCAATATTCCTGCAATACCAAAAAACCAGTTGCTTTTATACCAGGGCGCAGCAACAGCTTCATGTCCGTCATCCGCAACTTCTAAAACTTTACCTACGGCAATATTATTTACCAGTAACAGATCGGGGCCTGATGCAGCATTAATATTTACAGTAAGATTGTATGATTTTTTTTCAGGAAAGATTCCTTTTATCTCGTACACACCTTTAGCAATTTTTTGCACAGTTAGTTTTATACCGGGGTTGGCCGCTACAGCAATTTGTAATACAGCACTATCAACAGGTATGTTGGAATTATATTCGCTGATGAATAATTTCAATATGCTTTCTTTACCCGTTTGCAGCGGGGCATACTTCACCAGTAATTCGTATAATTCCGAAGTTACCTCGGAGCTGAAGTAAGCGGCGGCAGCTGTTCCTTTTTTTGTTGCGGCATGATCTTCGCCATCATGTGCAAAAATTAATGAGGGAAACAGCATTAATAAAATCACCAATTTCTTTATCATAATGTTGCAGTTAAAAATTTTATAGTTAATACAGCCTGTTGGTAATTCTTATTCGCCTCCAGGTATTTTTGCTGAATTATATAAGCGGTATTAATATTACGCAGGTAAGTGATGTAATCATATGCGCCACTTTGAAAAAAGCGATTTGATACCGCAATTATTTCATCAGCTTTTTTAATACCGGTATTTTGATAATATTGCCAGGCACGGGCATACATAGCCGCTTCATTTTGTGCCTGTTTTAATTGCAGGTAAAATTGTTGCTGCAGTGCTGCTGTTTTTTGCTCGTTAATTTGTACAGCAGTTTTAGCAGCGGCTATAGTGCTTTTATACTGCCCATACCATAATGGCAAAGTAAAACCAAAACGAAAGCGGTTATATACAGGCGTATTTTTTTCGCCCTGGTTAAAATAACCAAATGCTAAACCGGGTAATGATTTTGCTTTTTGCAATTCAACATTTTTTTTAGCAATACTATTCTGCTGTTGTAAAATTTGTACAGAAGGATTAGCAGCAAACGCCATACTGTCGGCAGTTACAAAATAATTATTTACCGGATTTATATTCAGCGGTTCGGTTACAAAAGTTTCGGTGGTGGCGGTAAGATATTGTAACTGCTGCTGCAGGCTGGCCATTTTAAGTTGCTGCTGCAGGTATTGATTATGTATTTCGGCATACTCATTTTCGGCAAATAATTTTTGAAGATAATCGATCTGCCCTGCATCAAACTGGCGGGTGGCTGATAAAGCAATTTTTTCGTAAACCGTATCCTGTATATACCATTGCCGGTTAAGTGCTGCCTGGTATTGCAAGGCCAGATACAATTGTTTTACCTGGTATTTCACTTCATTTTCGGTAAGCTGCTTTTCTTTTTCGGCCAATTGTACCTGCTGTTTTTGTAATTGGTTTTGTTTGCCGTAAACCGCAGGAAATTCCACTGACTGTGTTATGCTGGGAGTATAAAAATTTCCCGTAGGGCTTTCAATAAAAATTTCGGGGTTAGGTAAATTAAAACTGCTTTTAACCAATTGTTTTTGCTGCAATATGGAAAGGGTTGCAGCAGATAAGTCAGGACTGTTTTTTATTGCCCTGTTTACTGCTTCCGCTTCACCCATAATATTTTGGCTAAAAAGGTTTGCTGTTACAGTAAAAAAAATAAGGATTAATACATAAAATCTGAACATAAAATTTAATTATAGTATCGCTTAATAAATCGCCAATGCTTAAATGCAGAGGGGTATCAGTTCAATGGGCGTGCCATCAAACACCGTTACTGTAATAATCAAATTTGAAAACGCTGTATTGCTATAAGAATACTGCAGGGAGGAGGATGAAAATTACGCACCACATATTTAGCATGCGCAACAGGGGAAATATTAAAATTATCAGTATCAAATAAATTGCCCGCCATGGGTACTAAAACCGGAGCGGTACAAAAATTCTTAAATCCCTGAGTGATGTTTTTATCTGAATTTTGAAACTTAATTACTTTATCGGTGCAGCAATCATCTTTTTTGTTCTGCTCTTTTTTTTGTTGTTGGCTTTTGCCGGATTTATTATGATGGTGTTTTTTACCATCCGCATGAACATGAACTTTAACCGCTTCCTTTTTATGTGCTGCATTAAAATCTATACCCATAGCACAGGCAAAGCCAACTGCAGTATTTAAACCAAATAATACAATCAGAAAAGCTGCTTTTAACTGTATGGATAATTTTATTTTCATTTAAACTCACCTAAAATTAAAACTATTTTTGTAAAATCTATTAACTAGCCTATAAAGATAGCTGCATCAGCTCCTTAAAGCTTACACAATTACGTAAAAAATTTATACAATTATGCACCTAAAGATTTTATACAAGACATCCAATACCTGTTTTCCCTTGCCATATCCCGCTATATTATTTCATCCACATTTTTAAAAGCAAAAATTAATTAAAATAGTTTGGGGGAAATTAACCCCACTCTATTTTACTTTTATTAATATTCGCCGTAAATGATGAATTATAAAAAATGATAAAAGGGTATAAATGATTTTTTCGTGATTACATCTTCATACCTTCCATGGGGTTGGCACCTTTCTTAAAAATATATTCACTGTTTAATAAATAGGCTCCGCTAATAACAACTATATCTCCAAATTTAAGACCAGACTTTATCTGAACCTTATCACCCTCTTCCATACCAATTTCCACCATTATATTTTTAAAAGAACCCGGGCTGGTTTGCACCCACACAGATGCGCCTGTACCACTGCGAAGTACTGCATCTGATGATAAGGTTAATGTATTTTGCTGTTTTCCTTTTATAGTTACGTAAGCTGGCATACCCGGTTTCAATACATTTCCGGGGTTGGCAACATTTATACGAAGCAGGTTAATACGTGATTGCGGATTAATTTCCGGGTTCATAAATTCAATCTTTCCATTTATTTTTTTTCCAGGTAAATCGGGGAATTGAACAGTGGCAACTGCATTATTATCTATTTGTGATAGCTGGGAACTATACACCTGTGCTTCTGCCCAAAGCGTTGATAAATCGGTGAGACGTACAATAGTACCACCTTCCATTGTATATTCACCTTCGTTAATATCCAGGGTGGTAATATAACCTGACACCGGGCTATAAAAAGTGGTTAAAGGTGAGGCGATTTTTTTAACCGTCAAGGCCTGTATTTGTGCTTCTGCTAAACCCCATAATAATAATTTATTTTTTGCACTCTGCACCAGCACTGTAAAATCAATAATTGAATTGTCCAATACTTTTTGTTTTTCCAGTGCCAGTATATATTCCTGTTTGGCACTATTCAATTCTTCGCTGTACAAGTCAAATAATTTGTCCCCTTTTCTAACATAATCACCCAGGTTTTTAAAATAAAGCTGTTCAATTCTACCCATTACCCTTGCACTAACTGCATTAATTTTACTTTGGTCAATATTAAGTATGGCGGTAAGCACCGTTTGTTCACCAAGCATCCCGCTGCGTATAGTATCAGTTAAAATATTACCCAATTGTATTTGTTGTTCGGTCAGTTGTACCCCTTCGTTTTCGGGGGTGGTAGTTTTTGCAGCCTGTATCAGCGCCATCCCACAAATAGGGCAATCACCCGGTTTATCTTTCATCACTTGTGGGTGCATGGAGCAGGTGTAATATATCTCGCCGTGTGCGGCATGCTGTGCCTCACTGGTATCTTTTACTTTATTATTTTTACAGGCCCCCAATAAAAATATAAGTACTGCTACTAAAAATATATTCTTCATTTTATTTTTATTTTAATCAACACCAGTATTTTTTTTCTTTTGAAGTGTCTTTCTATTTTTTTTAATTCTATTCTTCAGACCTCACCCTCCATCTCACTATTACATTATTCATTCCCTATATGCATCGTTTATCAATTTTAATTATTAACTCTTATAAAACTTTCACTGTCCATTAAAAATTGTGCATTTACAGCTACGGAATCAGCAGCGGTAATTCCACCTGTTACCTGAATTAAATTTTTATTTGTTACCCCTGTTGTTACCTTTTGTGCTTTGTATCCATTACCGCTTTTTATAAAAACAATTTTTTCAAACCCCAGTGAAACGATGGCTTCCCTGGGCAACCACGCTGCAAATACAGGGCTGCTGAAAATAGTTGCCCTTACCTGGCTGCCAATGGGCAATTGTAAAATACTGTTATCTATATTTACACGGGCTGTTAAGGTTTTATTGCCGGGCCTGAAAAATGGCTCAATAAAATAAATTGAACTTTGAAATATTTTTTCTGGCCTTGCTTCCGGCACTATGATTACTTTATTGCCGGTTTTAATAAAC
>NZ_JANPCM010000250.1:0-6006 GCF_031430955.1 Ferruginibacter sp. | reverse complement strand
AGGCATTTTTAAAAACACGGTGTTTAAAATATTGTGGCTGTTGGTTCTTATCAACCCATTGCCCAGGTTAAGATAAAATTTATTGCTCTTCAGCGGTCTGTCGTAATTAAAACGAACGCTGATGGTGGTACTTTTTATTTTAGTATCCTGCTGCTGGCTGCTGTCGGTGCCGGTAAAAGAATAATCAGGATTTAAAAATTGCTGGTAATAATCTCTTTCGTTATTATTAATGCCAAAATTTACACCGGTAATAATTTTAAAAATCACACCGGGCTTTTTGCCTTTGTTGGTATAGGTGGTATTAAAATTTGGCGAAGCACTGGTACTGTTGGTTGCCGTAAACCGGTTACTCAACTTATAAATTAAATTGCTGCTGTTAATATTGGCGTATTGGTTGTTGTTATTACTTTCCGCAGTACTGCTGTTGTAAAATGCTGTAAAATTAAAAGCATTGCGTTTGTTTAATTCGTAATCAAAACTAACCCTTGCATTGGGCCGCAAACTGTTATTGCTGTTAATGCCGGTAGTATTAAAATAATTTACAGAATCTATATAAATATTTTGCCTGTTGCTGTAACTGCTGCCTTCAAATTCGTTGTAACCAAAACCTGCGCTAACGTTTAATGCAATTTTATTTTTACGGTAAGCAAAGTTACCGTTAATACCATTTTCGCCACGGGTACCATAACTTACATTTAAACGGCCACTCATACCCACTCTTCCTTTTTTAGTTACAATATTTATTACGCCACCTCTTTCGCTTGCATATTGCGGTGGTGGTGTAGTCATCACTTCAATTTTATCGATCATACTGCCGGGCATACTTTCTAAAAGATCCTGCAATTGTTTGCCGTTTAATTCTACCGGTTTATCATCAATCAATATTTTTACATCTTTACCACGCAGTTGCACTTTACCATCGTTATCTACATTTACCAGCGGTGTTTGTTTTAATAATTCGGTGGTAGAGGCGCCGGAGCTTAATGCAGATTCACCTGCATTAAAAATTATTTTCCCATCTTTATTTTCAATAAGTGGTTTTTCGGTATAAATAATTATTTCTTCTAGATCGGTAGTTTTTTTATTCAGTTTAATATCGTTCAAATCAAAATCGTACCGTTCGGCTCTTAAGTAAATACTATCTAACCTTAAATTACTGTAGCCCATCATACTAATTTGTAAGCGGTAATAACCGTAAGGCAATTGCTCAAATAAAAACGAGCCGTCTTTAGCTGTAATTAAAGTTGTTGTAAATAAACTGTCTGCAATTTTACTGAGCGTAACTGTAGCGGCTGCGATGGCTTTTGAGTTTTCGTTATCCAGCACATTGCCAATAATAATACCGGGGTTTGAAATTACTTTGGCAGAATCCTTTTGGGCAAGGGCATCTAAAAAAAGTACAGAAAAAATAAAGAAGAAAAGAAATTTCAATTAAAGTAATGTTTAGGTAAACAAATTTATCTTATTACCTTAATTAGACGACATTTTTATTATCAACGGTCTAATAATTTTATATAAATCAGCTTCTGCCATCCTGTCACAATCTGCATCATTTCATTTATCTTTGCCCTCTTAAAAAATAAGGAGCAAAATGCTGAAGTTATTGACACATAAAGAACATGATGAAGTAAGGCAGGGAGAAGCTTATGCGCCTTTTGCTAATGATATCAACGCTTATAGAAAACATTTTTATATAGAAAGCTATGGCTGCGCCATGAATTTTGCTGATAGTGAAGTGGTAGCTTCTATTTTACAAAACAATGGCTTTGGTGCTACTAAAAATGTGGAGGATGCTGATTTAATTTTCATCAATACCTGCAGTATAAGAGATAAGGCCGAGCAAACCGTAAGAAAAAGATTAACTGAATTTAGAAAATATAAAAAGAGCAACCCCGGTTTATTGGTGGGTGTGCTGGGTTGTATGGCTGAAAGATTGAAAGCACAATTTATTGAAGAAGAAAAATTGGTTGATTTAGTGGTTGGCCCCGATGCTTACCGCACATTACCCGGTTTAATTGAAGAAGCAGAAACCGGCCAAAAAGCAGTGAACGTTTTATTAAGCCGTGATGAAACTTACGCCGACATTTCTCCCATACGATTAAACAGCAATGGCGTAAATGCTTTTGTAAGTATAATGAGAGGATGCAATAATATGTGCAGCTTTTGTGTGGTGCCATTTACAAGAGGGCGTGAAAGAAGCCGTGATGCTGCAAGTATAATTAATGAATGTGCAACTTTATTTGAAGAAGGTTACAGAGAAGTAACCTTACTGGGGCAGAATGTAGATAGTTACCAAGCCTCCCCAAACCCCTCCCAAGGAGGGGCTTACGAGCAGCCAGTTTCCTTTTGGCAGCTATTAGAAATGGTAGCATTAATTTCTCCTGAATTAAGGGTTCGTTTTTCCACTTCTCATCCAAAAGATATTACGGATGATGTATTGTTTACCATTGCTAAGTACGATAATATTTGCAATTATATTCACCTGCCCGTACAAAGCGGCAGCAGCAGGGTTTTACAATTGATGAACAGAACATACAGCCGTGAGTGGTACATTGCTAAAGTAAACCGTATTAAAGAAATTATTCCTGATTGCGGATTAAGCACTGATATGATCACCGGTTTTTGTACCGAAACTGAAGAAGACCATCAGGAATCTTTAAGCCTGATGCGGTATTGCCAGTACGACCTGGCTTACATGTATTTTTACAGCGAACGCCCCGGCACTTTAGCAGCAAGAAGATTTAAAGATGATATACCGGAAGAAGTAAAGAAAAGAAGATTGCAGGAAATGATCGATCTGCACCGCATACAATCTTTACATAGCATGCAACGGGATGTGGGCAAAACATTTAAAGTATTGATTGAAGGCACGAGTAAGAAAAACGAGAATGAATTACAGGGAAGAAATGATCAAAATAAAGTAATCATTTTTCCAAAAGGGAATTTAAATAAAGGTGAATATGTACACATTAAAGTTGACAGGTGCACAGCAGGAACATTATTTGGAACTCCTGTAAAAATTAATTAACAAAGAGCATCTTAAGTTCTTTGCAAAACAAACCTAATGGATTTACAAAGCATAAAAAATCGTTTCGCAATTATTGGTAATGCGCCTGCATTAAACCATGCGTTAAATATTGCCACACAGGTGGCCAATACCGATCTGTCTGTTTTAATTAATGGAGAAAGTGGTGTGGGTAAAGAAGTATTTTCTCAAATCATCCATGCCTTATCTGCAAGAAAACATAATCCCTTTATTGCGGTTAACTGCGGTGCCATTCCGGAAGGCACCATCGACAGTGAATTATTTGGCCACGAAAAAGGAAGTTTTACAGGTGCCATGGAAAGCCGCAAGGGTTATTTTGAAACGGTTAACGGCGGTACTATTTTCTTAGACGAAATTGGCGAAATGCCTTTAGGTACACAAGCCCGTTTACTTCGTGTACTGGAAGCTGGTGAATACATCCGTGTAGGCTCCAGCAAGGTACAAAAAACAGATGTCAGGGTAATTGCTGCAACCAATAAAGAGCTTATCGAATTTACACAAACCGGAAGATTTAGAGAAGATTTATATTACCGGTTAAATACCGTACCGATAAGGGTGCCATCTTTACGGGATAGAAAAGATGATATCCCTTTACTGTTCAGAAAATTTGTTGCCGACTTTGCCGATAAATATAAAGCGCCGCCGGTACAACTGGATGAAGAGGCAAAAAATGTGTTAATTAATTACAGCTGGCCCGGTAATGTTAGGGAATTGAAGAATATTGCAGAACAAATTTCGGTGCTGAGCCAGAATAAAAACATTAATGCCACGCAATTAAAAAGTTTTTTACCGGAACATAATTATTCAAGGTTGCCGGTATTATCTGGTGGTGCAGGTGTGGTTAGCCAAACAGAATTTGCTAACGAAAGAGAAATTTTATACAAACTCTTTTTCGACATGAAGAAAGATGTAAATGAATTAAAAAAAATGTTTTACGATTTACTGCAGAACCCCAACATTGCCCACAATCATGCGCCAGTTTTTGCAGATGACATAAAAGAATACAGCAGCAATAATGGAAATGTATTACCCGGCACTTCATCGCAACCGGTAATTTTACACCAGGGTAATAACAACGATATTCACCAGCACGAAGATGTAGAAGAATCGTTAAGTATTATGGATAAAGAAAAGGAATTGATCATAAAAGCATTGAAAAAACATAAGGGCAAACGTAAAGATGCGTCGCTTGATTTGGGGATTAGTGAAAGGACGTTGTACAGAAAATTGAAAGAGTATGATATTGAAGAATAAAGCCCCTAAATCCCCTGAATGTGACTTTAAAGAGCATGCAATTACAAGCTGAATGTTTTTTATTGGATAGTTGTTATTGAATATTTCCTATTCTGCATCTAAAGGATAATCAAACTGCCTGTTATGAACTATCTTTTAAAGTTTGCTGTAATAATTATCCTACTTAACGCCTGCAATACTTATAAAACAAAATATCCTTATTCTCTTGCTGATTTTAAGCCGGAACTAAGGGTGCATTTGGAAAAAATTGTGGAAAACGGCGGTATGTGTGAAGATTTTACAGATAGAAGTGCGTATACCTACCTTTCTAAAAAAGCATCAAATAAAGAACTGGAAAAATTAGTTATTTGCCAACACCCTCTTTTAAGAGCTTATGCATTCAATGTTCTTTGTCAAAAAAATAATCCTTCAATAAATAAAATATTGTATGCTCATTTAGATGACACTGCAATAATTTCTTACTGTGCAGGTGAATTTGGCCCATCTAACACTACTGTTGCTGACTATTTTCTTGATCAAAGCAGAAAGCATACTTCTATTTTAACTCAAACACTGGTTGATACAGTTATAACTAAGCATCCCTATTTAATACATGCTGTAACTTTTCTCTCTCGTTTTGTAGAAAATGATGAGAAATATTATCCACCTTTGAAAAAAATTGTAGAAAACAAATATCGCTGGCATTATAATTATGAAGAAGAACTTTTAGTGCTGTTATCAAAATATAAAAAGAATAGTGATACCAGTAGTATCGCAAAAGAGCTGAACAGAAAATGGTTTAGGAAAGAAGATAAAAAATTCCCTCTCATTGAAGATAATCCTGTAGCATCATATTTTTATTCTATAGAAAAATATTATAAAAAACTTTTAGCCCTTTATGAAAAAAAATATTTGCAAGACGAATTTATACGAGACGAAAAATTTGCCCGAGCTTTTGAAAATTTCATTTCTGCCACAGCGGCTTATAGATCTAAAAGAAGTGCTGATATATTAACGGATATCTTAAACAGAAAAATTTATGCCCGAAGCCAAAATAAAGACAAAAATAATTATGGTGATATTTATTTTCGGTATATATTAGAGAACGCAGTAAAAAAACACAGCAGCCCTTATTATAAAAATTTAATGGCACTTACTCTGGATGCAGCAAATTACTATAAAAAAAATTATACCCTCCCTCCAATGGAAGCCTATATTGACACCAATAAAGAAAAGAACACTTGGTAATTTCTTATTTAAAATCTTTAACAACAAGATTAAAATAATCTGAGTAATTTGCAGCCAATTAAGGTATTACTTATATAAAAATGCAGTACAAGAATATAAATAGATTAAGAAGCAGCTTAAAGTTATTGACTGCATGCTTTCTTATACTTACTGTTTTCTCCTACTCCACCTGCAAATATGGCTTTAAAGATACGTCCCCCATTCCCGAAGAAGTAAAAACATTCCGGGTTAATCCTTTAAGTAATAAAGCACAGTATGTAAATGTGCAACTGGCGCCGCAGTTAACCGAAAAATTGAAGCAAAAAATTATTAATACCACAAGGCTTCGCCAAACCAACAGCGACGATGCCCATTACGATATTAACGGAAGTGTTACACAATATTACACCAGCACAACGGGTATTACAGGTAACAATGCCAGTTTAAACCGCCTCAATATTTCTTTTCACCTTATTTTTAAAAACAGCCTTGATGAAAAG
>NZ_JANPCM010000249.1:0-5285 GCF_031430955.1 Ferruginibacter sp. | reverse complement strand
AAGCCGAACGCAATGGTAAATCAATAAAAGCAATACCTACCCGTATCAGTTCAATGGCAGAATATGTGGAATTATTTGGCAGGGAGTTTACCCATAAATTTTTATTGAACATACCAACACCGGTAACCGCTTTTGAACCTGCCATGCTTATTGCACCAACGCAAATTTTTTATTTATACAATTGCATGCGCTTGTTTTTTGCCAATGGTGGCGGCAGTTGTTATATCATTTCGGCAGGTACTTATGGCAATGATGAAAGTATAACCATAAAAAATGCAGATTTTACAAATGCAACTATTTGGGCAGCTCTTGAAAAAGAAATGGAACCGACATTGATAGTAATACCCGACATGGTGAACCACAGAACGGATTGTTATGCTTTGTACAATTTGGTATTACAGCATTGTAAAAAAATGCAAAGCCGCATGGGTATTTTTGATGTGATACCAGATGCTAACGATGCAAATGATGCCGCTGCGATTTCATTTTTCAGGGCAGCCATTGGCCCCGAAGGATTGAACTATGGAGCGGCTTATTATCCGTTTTTAAATACATCGATTACTTCCCCAAGTGAAATTAATTTTAATAACCTGGTAATACCAAAAGATGATCTCGTAGAATTATTATGGGCAACTATTGCCAGCAAAAAAACAGTTACTGCCGAAGAAGATAATGAAAATAAAAAGAAAGTAAAAGCGCTTTCTGATGCGGAATTGCATCAGTATCTTTTAAATGTAAGTAAGCTGTACCAGCAAATTATGGAAGCCATCCGGCAATGGTTAAATGTTTTGCCGCCAGGTGCGGCTATGGCTGGCATTTATACTATGGTTGATAATGCAAGAGGTGTATGGAAAGCCCCCGCCAATGTTTCTGTTGCAATGGTTAATTCGCCAGCAGTAAATATTGATCACCACCAACAGGAAAGTATGAATGTAGATGTAACGGGAGGAAAGTCTGTAAATGCCATTCGTGTTTTTGCCGATCAGGGTACTTTGGTTTGGGGTGCAAGAACATTGGATGGTAACAGCCTGGACTGGCGCTACATCAATGTAAGAAGAACAATAATGATGATAGAGCAATCTTTAAAACTGGCTTTCCGTGCTTATGTGTTTGAGCCTAACGTTGCCAATACATGGGTTACTGTAAAAAGTATGGCCGAAAATTTTCTGACCAGCTTATGGAAGCAAGGCGGATTAGCTGGTGCAAAACCAGAGGATGCTTTTAGTGTGGAGGTTGGCCTTGGCAACACTATGACGGCAGAAGATATTCTTGAAGGCTATTTAAAAATTGCAGTGAAGATTGCTGTTGTGCGGCCGGCAGAATTTATTGTGATCACGTTTCAGCAGCACCAGCAAAAAAGTTGATTTTTTTGTTTCGCCGGGCTTAGATAGCCGTGCCTTTTGTGTGTTGGTATGTGAGCCCGGCGTATAAAAGCCCTTCCAATTTTTTACTGTCACTCTTTAAATATGTAACTAAAATTGAAAGCAACCTGTTTGGCAGGCGGGGCAAAGCCATCAATAATTTTAAAACCACACCTAAAATAGATAGTGACCTGGCCAATGCGTTATTAAAAACCCACTGTAATTTTTATTTTTTAAACCTTACTGCACAAGTAAAGGAACATGAGCCGGAGCAGCGATTGGTAGAAAATATTACCTGGTTTTTACTGGAGTTAGGTAAAGGGTTTGCTTATATGGGCAGGCAATTTGTACTAACTGCTGGAGGAAAAATTTAAAACCCGATTTATTATTTTACCACACCAAACTAAGATGCTGCATCAGTATTAAATTAAAAGTAACCGAATTTGAAGCGGAATTTTCAGGAAAACTAAATTTCTATTTAACCTCAATTGATAAACTGGTAAAAGAAAAAGACGACAAACCCAGTATTGGTATTTTGCTTTGCAAAAATAAAAACATTCTAGTAGTTGATTTTGCTTTGCAGGACATAAACAAACCAATGGGCGTAAGTAAATTTACCTGTACATAATTACCTGACAGTATTAAAAGGCATTACCAACTTTAGAAGAATTTACACAATAGCTAAACCGGTAAGAGGAGGGTTAATACCAGTTAGACGTTAAATATACCGGGTAAAATGTCAGTCCCGATTGTAATCGGGATTGTCGAAACCGGGTGCAAGAGTCAAACCGCCTTAGACAAGCTCAGGCTGACAGTGTATTTTAAACGTCTAATCGGTATAATACTGGCTATTCGCCACAAAAGAATCCCGGTAATAGACGTACCGGGATTTTTAGTTTTTGTTGTTGATATAATATGACGATTTTTTTATAAAATCATCAAACTCAAAACAGCAATTTAAATTACTCAAAATGAGGAAAATCCTCCACAAAATAATAATGAAAGCTATTCTACTTCTGTTGAACTTGTTTTAGTAACAGTAACTTTATCTGTACGGCCACTGGTGCTGCTGCCTCTTGTTAAAGCTATAATCAGCAATATAAGTACCGCTGCACCAACAACCCAAACCCATGGCTCGGCATACCAGGTTTGCTCAGTGGTTTTTGTACTGGTATTAGTTGTGGTAACGGCAGTTGTTGTAGTGTCTTGCGCCCAAGCAACTGCATTGGCAACAGTTAAAATAAACAGCACAAAACCATACTTGAAAAATACGGGGTTGAATACATTTTTCATCATCGATTTTTTTTGGTTAATAAATAGTGATGTTATGTAATATTCAACAACTGCGCCAATTGCTTGCAGTATTAAAAAAATGTAATAATATAAGTAAACTTGTAACTCTACCTCCGCTTAGGTAAAAGATCAATAATGTTATGCGGCAAAAGTGAGTGATTCTTCGTTCCTCAGCATAAACTCCACGATGATGACCAATGAACAAAAAGCTCGTTCCCAAAAAAAATCCCGTTCCTCTAAATGACAGAAAAAATTATCAACTTTTCTCTTCCCAAATCATACTCAAATGCACAATGGTTTCTGCGGCTTTGGCTAAATCTTTAGTGCCAATCCATTCTGTTTTGCTGTGTATGTTTTGCATGCCGGTAAAAATATTGGGGCAGGGCATACCGATATAACTAAAGCGGCTGCCATCGGTACCGCCGCGGATGCTTTCTTTTTTTACCGTAAGGCCGGCACGCTGTATGGCTTCGGCTGCATAAGCCGCTACATGCGGATAATTGTTCAGTACTTCTTTCATATTGCGGTACTGTTCTGTGGCTGTGTATTCCATTGCAGCACCAGTAAATTGTGCCACAATATTTTCAGCAATAGTTTTTAAACGGTTATGGTGAGCCGCTAATCCTTCGTTGGTAAAATCCCGTACAATAAATTGCAATGTTGCTTTTTCAGCAATGCCATTTACAGCTGTTGGGTGTACAAAGCCTTCACGTTTTTCGGTGGTCTCGGGGCTCCATTCGTTTTTTGGTAACGCATCCATTACTGCCGCAGCAACTTTTAATGCATTCACTAATTTACCTTTTGCATAACCGGGATGAACAATTACACCACTGATAGTTATGGTTGCGCCATCGGCACTAAAAGTTTCATCTTCCAAACTTCCTGCCTCGCCACCATCCATGGTGTAACCAAATGCGGCACCTAATTTTTGCATATCTACTTTTGCAGTGCCCTGCCCAACTTCTTCATCAGGCGTAAATAAAATTTTTATATCTCCATGTTTTATGGCGGGGTTTTGTATAAAAAATAATGCCGCTTCCATAATGGCGGCCACACCGCTTTTATCATCGGCACCCAGCAATGTTAATCCGCTTGCGGTAATTACACCGTAATTAATATGCTCTTTTAAGTAAGGCGAATTGCTGCTATTTAAAACCTGCATATTATCATCGGGTAAAATAATATCCTTACCATCGTAATAACGGTGATGAATGGGCTTAACATTAGTGCCACTGCAATCTGGCGCTGTATCTACATGGGCGCAAAAACAAATGGCCGGTATATTTTTTTTATCACTGTTGGATGCAATGGTGGCATATACATAACCAAACTCATCGGTAGTGGCATTGGTAATACCCATACCAAATAATTCCCGGTGCAATAGTTTGCTTAGATCTTTTTGCTTTTCGGTGGTGGGATGTGCAGTACTGGTGGGATCACTTTGCGTATCTATTTGTACATAACGCATAAAACGATCGGCAATGCTGTCGGGGCTGATTTGTATCATAAAAAATGTTGAATGTAAAAATATCGAACATCAAATGTCGGATGTGTGAAATTTATTACAGTGCGCTAAGATACGCAGCGCATGCATTAAAAAATATTCGCCATTCGATATTTCCAAATTCAACATAAAAAAAGCAGCCTGCTTTCGCAAACTGCTCAATTATTCATTATTAACTATCCATTATTAATTAATAGAAACCAACTCAATATCAAATATCAGTTCCTGTCCGGCTAAAAAATGATTGGCATCTAAAATAATAATATCATCTTTTACTTCTACCACAATTACGGGTACCGGCTGGCCCTGCTGGTTGCTTAAAGTTAAAGGCATGCCTGGTTCCAGTTGCATTTCTGCAGGTATATTTTCTTTTGGAAATTCAATGATGGCTTCTTCGCTCCTTGGGCCATAAGCATCTTCGGGTGCAATGTTGATGGTTTTTTTATCGCCAACAACCATTCCGGGAATAGCAAGGTCGAAACCTTTAATCATTTGTCCTGCACCTACTGTAAATTCCAATGGCTCCCTTCCTGCAGAAGAATCAAACTGTTCGCCACTTAATAATTTTCCTGTATAATGTACTTTTACATTATCTCCATTTTTTGCTTGCATTGTTTTTTGTTTTTGTATGAGTTTGTGTAAACGGGGATTTTTGAAAGATTTATAAGATCAAAAACATAATCTTCAATTTTTTAAAATTCCTAAATCATCGTTCCAACAAAAAATAAGCCTGCAAATTAATATATAAACGGCACAGGTTATTAAAAAACTTTTCAGCAACTTTACTTTATGAAAAAGATATTTTTAGGTTCAACAATTCTATTGCTCAATTGTATGGCAGGATTATCACAATCCGGCACCATCAAATCCGAAATCGGAAATCTAAAATCCCAAATTATACCAGGTGCTGAAAGAATAGAAGTTTACCTTCCTTATCTTAAAGGTAAATCAGTAGCTGTTTTTGCCAACCAAACCAGCGTTGTAAATGGTACACATTTAGTAGATACGCTGATTAGCAGGGGCATTAATATTGTAAAAATATTTAGTCCGGAACATGGGTTTAGAGGAACAGCAGATGCAGGTGAACACGTAACAGATGCAAAAGATAAAAAGACCGGCGTGCCCAT
>NZ_JANPCM010000248.1:0-5449 GCF_031430955.1 Ferruginibacter sp. | reverse complement strand
GCTTTTGTACGATATGGCCATTCATTTGGTACATACCAATATTGAAAACTTTCCGGCCAACAGTTTAAATTTACTGGAGTTGAGGAGAACAAAAAAAGTTGAATAAAACTTTAGAGAATTAATTATTTTAAAATGGATAATTTATTCCAACAGTAAAATTAAAATTTTCGTAACGCCATTTTCTGTACTCTTCGTTGTTAACGCCATTTACTACTCTTCCCTTGGAAAAAATTTTCGGCAGCACATCATTAAAACTTAATGGAGGTACTTTCCAGCCGTTATTAATATCACTTAATTCGGGCCGTTTAAATCTAAAGCCAAAATCAAGTCTTATTACAAAATAATTAAAATCAAGCCTGAAACCTGTGCCGGCATTTACGCCTAATTCTTTCCAAAAATTTTTGGCTTTAAATTGGGCACTGTCTAAACTCCCATTGGTTTTTGAATTACGGATATTCCAAACGTTACCAATATCAATAAAAAATGCCTGCTTAAGTATTAAAGTGTTGGGTACTATTTGTGCAATATCAAAACGGTATTCTACATTAGTTTCAAATTGTAAATCGCCGGTACGGTCGTTAAACCTGTTTGCGCCATAAGGCGCCAAAGGCTGAGAACCACGGCCAATTCCACGTACAGGCCAGCCCCTCATACTGTTGCTTCCACCACCAAAATATTGTTTAAAAAATGGAAGGGTAGTATCTTTTTTAGAAGCAATGCCTACACCCGCAAATGTGCGAAACACAAAGGCAGATTTTGCCCTGGTTGTTGAAAAAGTATATTCTATATCCGATTTTAAATACTGCCGTAGATAAGTATTTAAAATATTAAGTTTCCTCAGAGGTACCGGTAAGGGAATCAGAGGGAATCCAGATTCTTCAACATTAATTTTAAAAGTATGCTGCCGGTTAGTATGTTTGGGATTAATATACCTGCTTGAATAGCCAACGCTTGCACCTGCAACTAATGCAGTATTAAACGAGTACCTTAAAAAAGGATTGTTTGTCAGGATGGCATCAAATTCCGGGCTTTGATTAAACAGCCTTGTAAATTCAATATTTAATGGTTTTACCACCCACTGGGCATTTCTCCGGTTTTTAAAACTGTAACCAATTGCTAAATTGGTAGATTGTAAATTAAATAAACTGATGCGGTTAACATAAGAGCCGGTAATGTTATAAAATGTTTCAGGTGCTACAACATGTTTACTGTTTGTAACCCATTTAGGCAGTAATATAAAACGAGGTATAATACCAGTGTTTGATAAACTTAAGTCGTTAGAGTTAATAATATTGCTTGTGTTGGTTTTAAAAGATTTAAGGTTTAACTCAACACCTGCACTTAAAGAAGTAATCATTTTAATGCCTTCTTTTCTTACGTTACGGTTGGTTAAAGAAACATTACCCGAAAGGCCTAAAAGATTTCCTGAATTAGCTGCTGTAACATTATTGGTATTGCTGGTAGCCGAAAAATTTGTTTCAATACCTGCCTCACGGCTAAATTGTTTTGCTGGTATCAGTTGTACAATAAGATTAATTTTTTTAATGCTGTCATTATCTTTTACTTCCACAATTTCTATATTGGCACTTTGCCAAACACCCGCCCTGGAGTAATTGTTCAGCGTTTTGTAAAATGTTGATTGATTATACAGGTCACCTTTTTTTAAAAGCATCATCCTGCTTAAATAAATAGAGCGGAATTTTCTTGTATGATAACGTATTATGTTAAGACTATTGGTAACCCTTTCTGTTAACGTTGGGTCGGTAAGTGAATCACCGGGTTTATAATCGGGCAGTATGTAAATGTTATTGATGTAATATTTTTTAAGTTTGTTACTGTCTGCAGGTGGATTTAAAACTACCGCTAATTTTATTTTAGGCGAATCCTTTTTTTGCTGAGCTTCTGCAAACAAACGTAATTGTTCAAAGGGGTCATCACTAACACTGGTTAATGCTTCCAGCGAAGTATCGCCTCTCATTTTTAATTCTTCGGGAGTAATTTTGTAATAGCCGTTATTTTTATACAACTCAACCAGCCTGTTTATTTCACCCAGTACTGCAGCTTTAGTTACCGGTTTTTCTTCCTCCAGTAAACTCTTGCTCATATTTTCATTGGCTAATTGCTGCAGGTCGGGTTTTTTAAGATAATAATTTATAGTATCAATAAGTGTTGGTTTGCCTGGTTCAATTATATATTTTACATGAACCCTTAACTGATCGTTTTTTTTAGTTGTATCAGCTTTGTAAGATGCAATTGCTCTGTAATAACCCAAATGAAACATGGAAGACTGCATATTTTTTGCAGACTTTGCAGCCGAAGCGGTATCAAATACTGCAGGCTTATTATAAACATGACGGATAAAATAGTGGTCCACCACATTTATTTTAGAGCTGTCATCCAATTGTGCATTTAAACGTGATTTTAATGCAATCAGTTCGTCCCTGTTAAAATTTCCTCCCTTAACTTCGAAGGTGTTACTGGTAACAAAAGGTTTGTCTTTTTGATATTTTTTGGGTACAATACAGGAAGACAGCACCAGTGAAAGAAAAAAAATATTCTTTAATTGCTGAAAAAGCCTTGATTTTGGAAAGGTGCTTAGAGGCATAAATTTTATTAGTCTGTAATGTTTAACAAAACACATACCAAATATATCCAAAGTTTGCACCATAAAAAATTCAGGGACGAAAATGGTGTTTTTATTGCCGAAGGTACAAAAGTAGTTTTGGAATTATTAGACAGCAGGGAATTTTTATGCCTGCAACTGTTTGCTGTAAACGATTGGTTGAATAGTAACGAAAAAGCATTACAAAAATTTTCGGGCATTGAAGTTTTGGAAGTTAGGGATTTTGAACTTTTAAAAATATCGCTGCTTACCACACCCAATAGTGTATTGGCAGTTTTTAAAAAGAAAACAGCAACAGCAATAAAAAGTAGTAAGAAAAAAATAACGCTTTTGCTGGATACCATTCAGGATCCCGGCAATTTAGGTACTATCATTCGTACTGCCGATTGGTTTGGCATAGAAAATATAATTTGTTCGCCTGCATGCGCCGATATGTATAACCCTAAAGTAGTGCAAAGTACTATGGGCAGCTTAGCAAGGGTAAATATTTTTTATACTGATTTGGAAGAATGGCTGCAAAAAAATAATACCGTAAAAAAATATGCTGCTGCATTAAATGGTAAAAATATAAACAGCTTAAAAGAAATTGATGAAGCCATAATAATAATTGGCAACGAAGGAAAAGGAATAAGTGATGCCGTAATGAAATTAGTGGATGAAAAAATTACTATACCCAAAAGGGGAGAGGCAGAATCGCTGAATGCGGCTGTGGCAACGGGGATTATTTTAGCGGCGGTTTGTGGTTAGTTGATTGGTTTAATAGTTAACTGGTTAATTTGGAAGATCATTATTTATTTATGCTTTTCTATTACAACACAATAAGACAATAACAATTTTTATTAGTAATCAACCAATAAACAAATTAACCAGTAAACCAATTAACGAAACTGTATTGCCTTAACCGGTTTTATTTTTTTAATAAGAAGTGTAGGAATTATAAGCGTTGCAAAACAAATTATTAAAGTGCCCACACAAATTAATAATACCTGCCACCACACCACTTCGGCATGTGCTTTATCCATATAGTAAGCATTTTCATCTAAAGTAATAAAACCTGTCTTTTCCTGCAGCCAGCAAATGCCCAGGCCAAATATTGCGCCCAGCACAACACCGGCAATAGCAATAAAAGAAGTGTTATATAAAAATATTTGCTGCACATTCCAGTCGCTGGCACCAACGGCTTTTAAAATCCCTGTCATTCTTGTACGCTCCAGCACTAAAATTAAAAGACAGGTAATAAGATTCACTGCTGCAACTATCACCATGATAATTAATAAAATGTTTTTTATTCTTTCCTGCAGTGCCAGCCAGTCGAAAATATTGGGGTAAGTTTCTTTAATGGTTTTGCTGTACCAGGTTTGTGGCAGCACATCCACTTCGTGTATTATTTTATTTATGGCATCTGTTTTTTTATAATCGTATAAAAAAATTTCGTAGCCACCAATTTGGTCGGGTGCCCAGTTATTTAACCGTCTTATTAAATTAATATGGCAAATGCCAAATGCTTTATCATATTCTTCTATAGATGTTTTGTAAATGCCGGTAATTTGTAAACGCCGCCGCCGGGCATTGCTAACACCACTGCCATCTATAAAAACTACATCCACACTATCGTTAATATTTAATTTTAATTGATTGGCTGTATATTCCGACAGTACAATTTCTTTACTGTAACCGCTGTCTTTTACATTCATCCATCTGCCTTGTTTTAAAAGGTTGTTCATACGGCTAAAATCAAAAGTAGAATCAACACCTTTTAACAAAACGCTTTCAATTTCGTTTTTGTATTTTAAGATGGCCGATTTAGTAGCATACCTCTCTACACTTTTTATTTCGGGTATTTTTTTTAAATTATTTTCTACGGTTAGGTTTTGATCAATGGGATATTCTTCGGCAATACTAACTTTATTTTCAAGGTCCTGCTGCACACGTATATGACCCCAAAAGCTAAACACTTTATTGCTGATTACCTGCTGAAAACCGTTTACAAAGCTCATGGCAATAATCATTACTGCCACACTTATGGCGGTAGCTGCAACTGCAAGGCGTATAATAAAACGGGAGAAAGTTTTCTCCCTGTTAAAGGCAATTCTTTTTGCTATAAAAACGGATATATTCAAATGGCATACTTTTGGTATCTTACAAATGTATTTTATTTAAACGTAAAGATTACACATAACATGATAAAAGTTCAATCTTGCAATGCCGTACAAGGGAGGTTCTTCTTTCCTTTTACTAAAAGAAAAGAAGAACAGAACAAGTTCACAACGATGATGACAGAATTAATAAAGCCTGGACAAAAATTGTTTTTATTTTTTGTTTTTATTTTCATCTTTTCAAATGCATTTGCTCAAACTCCTGATGCAATTTACAAACCCAACATACAATGTGTACGCTTTCATCCTTATGGCGATCAAACCGCACTGGCCATTTACAACCTTAACAGCGGCGATCAGTTAGAATTAAATTTTGATGACCTGGATGCCAACGTAAAAAGTTACTACTATACTTTTCAATTGTGCGATTATAACTGGAAGCCGGTTGACATCAGCCCGTTTATGTACATTAAAGGATTTACACAACAGCGTATTGCCACCAACCGTTATTCGTCCATTGCATTTACAAAATATACACACTATCAGGCCATAGTACCCGACAGAAATACTACAATCACTTTATCAGGTAATTATCTTCTTAAGCCTATGGGCGAAGAGTCTCTTTACACGCTTTATTTGTCAGGTGCCAATGCGCTGGTAAATCGCAAAAAACTGATTGAGCTAGGTGGATTTGATGAAATATTTTCTCCCTTCTATATAGAGGACTGTG
>NZ_JANPCM010000247.1:0-7255 GCF_031430955.1 Ferruginibacter sp. | reverse complement strand
TTTTGGATTAATGATCGGTGATGAGATAAGGGATAAAGATGCAGTTAGCGCCGTTGCCTTGATCTGTGAGATGGCTGCTTATGAAAAAAATAAAAGCCGCAGTCTTTTTGATAAACTGGTTGACCTGTATGTACAATATGGTTTGTATAAAGAGAGCTTAGTGAGTATTACCAAAAAAGGAATGAACGGCGCAAAGGAAATTGCAGATATGATGGAAGGCTACCGGAACAATCCGCCGCTTAGCATTGATGGCGTAGCGGTTACCGAATTACTGGATTATGAATTGCAGACCGGTAAAAATTTACAAAGCAGCGAAACCTGGAAAATTGATCTGCCAAAAAGTAATGTGCTGCAGTTTGTATTAGCCGATGGAACAAAAATTTCGGCCAGGCCAAGCGGTACCGAGCCCAAAATAAAATTTTATTTTAGTGTGAAGGGGGAACTTAAAAGTGTAGCTGAATTTGAAGCGGCAGAAAAATCACTGGATGATAAAATTGCAAGAATTGTGAAGGAGATGGAGTTGAAATAAAATTGTACAGGTGTCATGACGGTTTTAAACCGTCTGACACCTTAAACCAAACTGCTTATGAAAAAAATCTACACCCTCTTACTTATTTTATTACCGGCATTTATTTTTTCTCAAACCGATCTACGTGCCAAAACACTTACACTACGCCGCTTTTTAGAGCAGCAGCATTACAAGCCGGTGCAATGGAACGATACTTCATCTGCCATGCTGTATAATAAATGGATGAAAGAATTAGACGATGAAAAATTATTTTTTACCCAAAAAGAAATTACGGATTTAGATGCGTTTAAAAATAAATTAGATGAAGAATTGCTGGGTAAAGAATGGAATTTTTTCAATCAGTCTACTGCAGCATATAAATTGCGGTTGCAAAAAACCGACAGTATTATAAAACTGCTCACAGCAAAACCTTTCGATTTTACTAAGCCCGATAATATTGTCTGGCCTTTTACCACTTATGCCGCAAACGAACAGGAAGCAGCGCAACGCTGGTTAAAATATTTAAAGTGGCGTACACTCAATCAAATTGTAGAAAAAATTTCAGACTCTAATGGAACTGATACAAAACTCCCTGTAAATTTTGCAAAATTAGAAATTGATGCAAGGGAAAAAATACGCCGCAGAGAAGTAGGGTATCTCAATAATCTTTTATCAACACCTGCTGCATTTCTAAATAATTTACAAGATCAATATTTAAACAGTATTGCCTGGTGCTACGATCCGCATACCAATTACATGAGTTTAAAAGTAAAAAAAGAATTTGATACAGAGTTAAGTGGAACAGAGTTTAGCGCCGGTATAGATTTGCAGGAAGATGAAAAGGGAGATAAATCAATTACTTATTTACAACCCGGCGGCAGTGCATGGCGCAGCGGGCAATTGCACAAAGGGGATGTAATTACTAATGTAAAAACAGAAGGGAAGGAAAAAAATGTTGCCGATATTAGCGAAGAAGAATTGAGCAGTTATTTAAATGGCAACAGTGAAAGCGATGTGGAAATAACGGTTCGTACGCAGGCAGGCGAAACAAAAACTGCCACACTGCATAAAGAAAAAGTTACCGATGATGAAGGCATTGTAAAAAGTTATGTGCTGCACGGTAAACAAAATATTGGTTACATTAATCTGCCCGGTTTTTACAGCAGGGATGATGAAACTGCAAAAGAAGATGATATAAAAGATGATGGTTGTGCCAATGATGTAAGCAAAGAAATTGTAAAACTAAAAAAAGATACCATTGCAGGATTAATATTAGATCTGCGTTTTAACGGCGGCGGCAGTATGTGGGAAGCGATGCAGCTTGCAGGAATTTTTATTGATATTGGCCCGGTGGCTTCGGTTAAAGATAAAACGGGTAAAATTAATTTTTTAAAAGATCCCAACAGGGGAACAATTTATGATGGCCCGCTGGTAGTTTTAATAAATGGCGCCAGTGCAAGTGCCAGCGAATTTGTAAGTGCAGTATTGCAGGATTATAACAGGGCATTAATTGTTGGGGGCACCACTTATGGTAAAGGCACGGCACAACAGGTGTTACCTTTAGATACCAGTAAAATAAACCCTGCTAAAAAATATGATGACTTTGTAAAAGTTACGATGAATAAATTTTACCGGGTTAATGGCAGCACTGCACAATGGAAAGGCGTAGTGCCGGATATTAAACTCCCCGATTTATATGCAGGCGATGAGTACAAAGAAAAAAGTAATGTAAGCGCATTACAACCGGATATGAGCAGGGCAGGAACGTTTGAATTGTTGCCGGTTTTACCTGTAGCAACTTTAGCAGCTAAAAGCAAACAACGTGTTGATGCTGACAATTATTTTAAAAAAATTACTGCTTTTACCGGTTGGATGGAAAAGAATAAAAAAGAAAGAAATATTAATTTACAGTGGGCCGGTTATGCAACGCAATACAGCGATGCAATGAAAATGTTTAAGCAATTTAAAGAAGATGAAAAAGATAAAAGCAGTGTCAGCGTTACCAATAACGGTTTCGACTGGCAGCATATTATGCAATCTACTGAGCGGAGTAAAGAAATAAACAACACGTATTTAAAGCAACTTAAAAATGATGCTACGCTACAGGAAGCTTACAGAATTTTAATGGATTGGAATGGGAAGTAGTAAGTAGTTATTTGGTTGATTGGAAAGTGTAAAATTAATCAATGGAATTATTAAGAAATGGGATGTTTTTTTTGAGCCCGGCAATATTTCCTTTTTCAACTTCATTGGTCTGGCCTGAGGCGAGACACTCTTGTGCTGTATATCTTTATTGAGCTTTAATCACAATTATTACAAAATAATAAATACCTCAAACAATTTGCAGGTATTTAAAAAATATTCTGTCAATTATTATCTTGTTTACATAAATATATTTTATCTTCATCTAAACCAAAATTACCCAATATGAAATGTTTATTTACCCTTTTGTTTTTATTGTCATTTTCCACTTTCACTTATGCACAGGATTTTGAAAACCCCGGCGATTACATGGGTTTCATCAGTAAGCAGCAGGAAAATGTTTCTAAAAAATTTATGAGTTATACCAGTGCTTCTGCTCATGGCAAAAAAGAAAAAAAAGTAGAAGCATTGCGTAATAAATTATTAGATGAAGTGCAGGAATCCCGGATGAATATTTCAGGCATGCCTGGTTATAAAACTGATAAAAGTTACCGGGACAGTGCAGTAAGTTTTATGAAGCTGTATTACAATGTACTTAACGAAGATTACAGTAAGATAATTAACATGGAAGAAATTGCAGAGCAAAGTTATGATGCTATGGAAGCATATCTACTGATGGAAGAAAAAGTAAGTGAAAAATTAAATGAAGGCAACGAAAGAATGAAAGCATCGCAAGCTGCTTTTGCTGCAAAAAATAATGTAAAACTGATCAACAGCCAGAGTGAGCTTGGGGATATGATGCAACAGGTGCATGACATGAATTTGTACCATCACCAGATATACCTTATCTTTTTTAAACCATTTAAGCAGGAAGCCTACTTACTGGAAGCAATTGAGAAAAATAATATCACCGGTATTGAACAAAATAAAAATTCGTTATTAAAATATGCACAGGACGGATTAGTAAAATTAAACAGTATAAAACCTTTTAAGGGAGATAACAGTATTGCAGCCGCCTGCAAAGCCATGCTTAATTTTTATGTAAAAGAAGTAAACGATAAAATGGGTACCGTAAGCGATTTCTTTTTAACCAAAGAGCGTTTTGCAACTATTAAAAAAGAATTTGAAAAAAAGAGCAACTCAACTAAAGAAGAAGTAGATGCTTACAACAAAGCTGTAAACGATATTAACAAAGCCAGCAATGCTTACAATCAAAATAACCAAACCTTAAACCAGCAACGCAGCGAAGCCTTGAATAACTGGAACATTGCTATAAAAACATTTTTTGATGAGCACACACCTCATTATAAATAATTGGTTTATTCCTGGCTCTTAATTATGCATAAATTTTATCACGTTGATAATAACCAGTTTAATGCATTTTAGCAGTATATAAATACAGTAGTGTTTTGTTGGAGTGCACAAAATATTTTTAAAAAAAATTGATAAACTCTTGGAATCATAAAATATTCCTTTATCTTTACATTCCAATTATAAATCATTAATCCGTTTTATAAATACCCTATCCACCACCTCTGAATAAATCTCTCTAGTTTTTTTGTTTCAATCTATTTAAAGAATTAAGTCTTTTTAATTCCTGTGATTTATCGCTTATAATCTTTCATCTGCTGGCAAACCTATTTATTGTTCCACTGAACTTTAAATCAATTTGTACACCCAAAAACTTAACAAGATGAAAACTTCATTACTTTCACTTGCTTTGCTGTTATCAATATTTACAGGCAAAGCACAATTAATTCTATTTCAGGATTTTTCAAATTCCACCACAGGCTGGGGAACCGCAAATGGCTCATCCATTGCCCCCTACAGTAATGCCGGCAATGGTTGTATAACGGAATATGGTATTGTTACCCCAGGAGTTGGGGGCAATAACCCGGCAAAAGTTTTATCACAAATAATTACGCCCAACCAACCGTTGATAGAAGTTAAATTCACCATTGGCAGGTACGATGCTAACCTTACCTGTGCATCGCTGGGTAATTTTGGATGTCCTACTTCTGTTGATATAATTGCTGTGACCAGCACTTATAACGGTACAGATCCAATAGGAGATGGTGCTGTTATATATTCTAATAACTCAGGTTTTTTGCTGCCAATTTCGGGAGGGGCGGTTTCATTAATTATCAATTTACCTAATACTCTGCCTTCATTTAAAGTGTTTTTTAATTTTACCACCAGTAATTGTAATCAGCCGGGTACCAAGTACATTTTAGATAAATTTTATTTTACAGGGATTCAGCCCTGTCAGATTAGTAATACCTGTGCACCGGTTGCCAATAATGATTATTTTAATGCCGGTTTACAAGCATTTACAGGCAGCACTTTACTGGCTAATGTTTATGGTACCAACCTGGGCTACACCCCTACGGTATCTCACATTACTTATACCACAAGGTCACTCACTAATACAATTGTTTCGCCACAGGGAGGAAACGATTTTAATGTTGATAATAGTCCTTTATCGCAAATGACTTTTAGTTTACTTAGTCAAACATTTACCGGATCTGATGCAAATTTTATATTTAACAGTGATGGCACTTTTTCATTTTTGCGTTTAAATCCGGCTACAGACCAGTTTTTCTTTACATACAGGCTTACAGATGCTAATGGTTTATTTGATGATGCCAGCGTAAGAATTGACTATGCAGGCGGAGCACCTTTGCCTGTAAGTTTAATTAATTTTAATGTGGCTAAAACAAATTATGGAGCTTTATTAAGCTGGCAAACTGCCCAGGAAATTAATAATAAAGGATTTGAAATACTGAGAAAAACAACAGGAGACTTTGAAAAAATCAGTTTTGTTGAAAGTAAGGCGCTGAATAATAGCAGTTCAGCTACATTGAATTATACGTTCACTGATGTAAACCTGGCTAAAGAAAAAGCAGTGTATTACAGGCTCAGGCAGGTAGATATTGACGGAAAAAATTTTTACAGCGAAATACGGGTAATAAATAATGGCAATAATAAGCAGCCTTTACTTATTTATCCTAATCCCTCTCACGGCAGTCTTCAGATAGTTATTCCTTCGGCTATCACCGGATCAAGCAATGTACAGGTGATTAATTCCACCGGCGTTGTAGTAAAAACTATTAAAGAAACCACTGATAAACATATTAATATCGATGGGTTACAAACGGGTATTTATATTATAAAAGTCAGTGCTTCTTCAGACAATATTTTTTATACCGAAAAACTTATTGTTCAATAATTTTTTGTAGTTGAATGGTCTTGTAAAAAGCTGCCGCAAAAAACGGCAGTTTTTTTATTTATCTTGCAGACTGCTATGAGAAAATACGAAGACACTTACCGGCATAAAGGCCTGAGAAAAAAACTGATTGATGTGCTTAAGGATAAAGGCATTACTGATAACAATGTGCTGGATGCGGTTAATAATATTCCCCGCCACTTTTTTTTAGACAGTGCTTTTGATGAAATTGCCTATGAAGACAGGGCTTTCCCCATCAGCGAAGGGCAAACTATTTCGCAACCTTACACCGTGGCTTATCAAACACAATTGCTGCAGGTAAAAACCGGCGAAAAAATTTTAGAGATAGGTACAGGAAGTATTTACCAGGCATCGGTATTGGCCGAAATGGGAACCAAAGTTTTTACTATCGAAAGACAAAAGAATCTTTTTGAAAAAACCAAGCAGTTTATTTTTAAAACCAAATATCCAAACCTTAAATTTTTTTATGGCGATGGTTTTGAAGGCCTGCCCACTTATGCACCTTTTGATAAAGTAATAATAACCGCTGCAGCACCATTTGTGCCGCCTAAATTAATTGAGCAGTTAAAAACAGGCGGCAAAATGATAATACCTGTAGATGAAGGTTCATTGCAACGCATGCTTCGGTTAACAAAAAATGCTGATGGCAGTTACGAAGAAGAAGTGTTTCAAAATTTTTCTTTTGTACCGATGCTGAGCGGAAGGAATGGGTAAAATTAAAATCGGTAAGCTGGTTTAATCACTTAATTGCAAAACAATATATTTGCTTATGCGCTTCTTTGCCAAAATTGTTCTTATTTGTAACCTTTGTTTTATTGCATCGGTAATTTTACGTTTTGTCGAAAAAAGTTATGCAGCAAAAGGCATTACCGACCATGCCATACCATTACCATTTTTAGAAGGTACCATTGCCGTGCTGGGAGAACTGGCTATGATCATCAATATATTTTTCTGCGCCATCGCTGTAATTTTAATATTGATGAAAAAAATAAAACAAATCCCATTGTGGATTGTTATTTTTAATTTCATTGTTTTACTGGCACAGATTTATTGGTTTTTTATAGACAAAAGCAAATGATACATAACATACTTAAAGATAAAAGCACCAAACTCTTTATTATACTGGGTGGTATTTTTATTGCCAGTGCATTAATTGCTGAAGTAATAGGGGTAAAAATATTTTCGCTGGAAGACACACTGGGTATTAAACGGGCCAATATAAATTTATTTGGCAGCCCGTTTAGTTTTCACCTTACAGCGGGTGTGTTACTGTGGCCTGTTGTTTTTATAATGACGGATATCATCAATGAATATTATGGCAGGCGGGGCGTAAAGTTTTTATCGTACCTCACCATTGG
>NZ_JANPCM010000246.1:0-2011 GCF_031430955.1 Ferruginibacter sp. | reverse complement strand
ACATTAGTTGATTCTGTACAATACAATAAATACGACAGCAATTTAATAACGCACAAACTCTTTGATGAAAAATTACAGGATGTTGAAAAAGAAGCATCACCCAAAGCCTGGGTATTTATATTTGGTATTGGTTTAAATGTGGGAAATATTTTAGAATTCAATTCCTCATCGGGCCCGGATAAAAAAAGCTTTTCTGCTACCAGCGCATTAGACCTTGGTTTAAATTATTTTAAAGAAGGTAAACGCTTTGCTATGACGAACGAATTGCATTGGACAGTAGCGGTGCAAAAATCGGGATTAACCAGTGCTGCACATATACAAAGAGCAACGGATGATTTTAGCACACTGCATGATTTTTCTTATGCCATGAACAAAAGCAATAAATGGAACTTTAATTTAATTGCCAAAACCAGCACCTCAATCTTTACAATCTTTGACGGAGATTTTTTTAAAGACTATAATAACAATGGAAAGATTCAGGGCTTTTTAAATCCTTATGATGTAACGCTATCGCCGGGAATAAAATTTCAGCCCAATGATTATTTCAGGTTTTCACTTTCGCCTTACTCTATTAACCTGTACGGTTTACGCAGCCAGCAAATTGCCAACACGGGTTTTTACACCCAAACATTTGATACCAACGGAGATTATGATCTTTTTGTTCTTAAACAACTGGGCGCCGAACTAAATATTTGGTACGACAGAAAATATAAAAAATGGCTGGATATGCAATACCGCCTCGGTATATCCTCCGACTATTTTGCCAGGCTTGCTAAAAACGGTTTAATGGATGGATTGTTTATTACAAAAATAAAACTCATCAAAAATGTTTACCTCAGCCACCGGGCTATTTTAAAAGCCGACTTTACACAAAAGCCTTTTAAGCCTTATTATAATCAAACTGTTTTATTAAGCTTTGCAAAAAGTTTTTAAATTCTCCCGCAGATGTCGCTGATAACGCAGATTTTCTTTTCAGCAACATTAGGGAAATCATCGGGCAAATTAATTCCGTGCTTCTGTGGCAAAGAGTTGCCACAGAAGCACGGAAAAAGATATTTCTCCGAATAACTTTTGTAAAATTAAAGCTTATGTTTTAAAACAACTTCTGTGTTTCCGTGCCTTTGTGGCAATCCTTTTGCCGCAGGCAAAATAAAATTTCTTACTTTCAATTTACAGATGGAAGATAAAATATACCAACAAAAATTTACTCCAACACAGGCTTTACCCAAAGCAAAAAATTACTGTGCTTACCAGGAGCGTTGCCATAGTGAAGTAAAAGATAAATTATACGGCTTTGGTTTAAATACAAAAGAAGTTGATGAGCTCATAAGTATATTAATTGAAGAAAATTATTTAAACGAAGAACGGTTTGCCATTCAATATGCAGGTGGGCATTTTCGCAGTAAAAAATGGGGAAGAATAAAAATAAAATACCAGTTAAAACAAAAACAGGTAAGTGAGTATTGCATAAAAAAAGCCCTTAAGCAAATTAATGAAGATGATTATTTAAAAACTTTGCAGCAGCATTTTGATGCCAAACTAAAAACATTAAAAAGCGAAAAAAATAGTTTTATCAAAAAAAGAAAATTACAGGATCATTTAATGCAAAAAGGTTTTGAAAACGATTTGATAAAAACGCTGATACAAGAACTATAAAGAAAATATAAACAGGACTGGAAAAAAAACCTGTTTATAAATTTAATAGGGATAGTTATTTACAATCCCATTTCATCGGCGCTGGGCCCGTAGCTGCCGGGAATAGGCACATTCAGCAAACGAAGGAACACTCCCATTTGAGCACGGTGATGAATGATTTGTCCAAAACACATTCTTAATACATCGTGTTTATTATCATTTACCCAGATCTCTTCACCATTACGCATTATCCAGTTGTCTTTTAGCTGTTCCTCTTTTCCATTGGCTAAAGCTGTTCTGCCTTGTACTAAATTTTTTTAAAATAATGTTATTATTTCAGGAGTGTTGTTTACTTCTTTTGCCTGGTAGGGATTTT
>NZ_JANPCM010000245.1:0-10971 GCF_031430955.1 Ferruginibacter sp. | reverse complement strand
CTGATAAGTAAATCTGCTGCAATTGATAAAGATTTTATTAAAAGTTTAGCCAGTTATAAATACAGGGATGAAGTAAAATTGCTGGATAATTTATCCGACGAAAGTATTATACAAATTACCGGAGCGGCTTACGCAATGATTTATCCATCGCTTTATGATGGCTGTGGCACATCCCTTTTACAAGCCATGCAAAGTGATATACCTGTAATTACAGCTAACAATACCGCAATGCCCGAAATTTGCAGCGATGCTGCTTTGTACATTAGCTCCAACGACTTTAATGATATTGCTGAAAAAATGATGCTGCTTTTTAAAGATGAAGACCTGCGTAACGAACTTATTATTAAAGGCAGGCAACAGGCGGCTATGTACAATTGGGATAAAACAGCTGATAAAGTTTGGAAAATCATCTTAAAATGCACTAATTAACGGTGTGTAAATTTGCAAATTGTTACGTATTGTTTTTTTAATAAAGCTGCTAACTTCGCAGTAATTTTTCATAATTACCCTTTACCAAATTTTTAAATTATTTATGAATCAATCAACCATAAAAATCGATATATTACTTGACCCCAACAAAGTACCCGAACAAATAAACTGGGTGGCCAGCGACAGCAATGCAGATATGGTACAAAAAGCCAAAGCTATGTGCATTGCATTTTGGGATGGTACAGATAAAACTGCTATGCGTATTGACCTTTGGACAAAAGATATGATGGTAGATGAAATGGCCGACTTTTATTATCAAATGTTTATGAGTATGGCCGATACTTTTAAAAGGGCTACACAACAACAGGAAATAAGCGATGATATGAAAAAATTTGCCAAAACTTTTTTCGAAAAATTCAGAGCAACGCAAATAAAGGAGCAGCAGTAAAGGGAATTTGGAATTAGTAATTTGGTATTTGGATGCAGGAAGCTACCTTAAACATCTAAACACTAAACCTCTAAACGCCTAAACCAATCAACTAATAAACTAATAAACCAATCAACTAAAATACTATGGCACTCGAACAACAAATAATGGCTGAAATGAAAGACGCCATGAAAGCAAAAGACGAAGGAACTTTACGCAGCTTACGGGCTATTAAAGCCGAAATTATAAAAGCAAAAACTGAACCTGGCGCAGGCGGCGAAATTGATGAAGCTACCGAACAAAAGTTTTTACAAAAAATGATGAAACAGCGCAGAGATTCTTTAGAAATTTTTGAAAAACAGGGCCGTGCAGATTTAGCAATAAAAGAAAAAGAAGAAATGGCAGTAATTGAAAAATTTTTACCCAAGCAATTAGCCGAAGCTGATATAAAATTAATTGTTGAAAAAATAATTACAGATACCGGAGCAAGTTCCGCTGCAGATATGGGCAAAGTAATGGGTGCAGCCAGCAAACAATTAGCCGGCAAGGCCGATGGAAAAACTATCAGCAATATTGTAAAAGAATTGTTGAGTAAATAAAATCAAATTTGGGTTGAAAGCACTTTTTTTATAACTCAATGCTGCTACAAAGTAAATACCCTTTTTAAAATTTCAAATTTGTATTTATGCTGGATATAATTTTTGCCATAATAATTATAATAGCCTGTATCAAAGGTTTTCAAAAAGGATTAATAATTGCTTTATTCTCCATCGTGGCATTTATTATTGGTTTGGCAGCGGCTTTAAAACTTTCTGCAGTTGTTGCCGTTTGGTTAGGCGGCAGTGCAAACATTAATGTAAAATGGTTACCGTTTATATCTTTTGCTGTAGTATTTTTTGTTGTTGTTCTATTGGTACGCTGGGGAGGTAAGCTTATTGAAAAAACTTTTCAAATGGCATTACTCGGTTGGGTAAACCGTATTGGTGGCATTGTTTTTTATGCAGCTTTATACATTATCATTTTTAGTATTTTTTTATTTTATGCCGAAAAAATTCATTTAATAAAACCCGAAACAATAACAGCATCGCAAACCTACAGTTTTGTACAGCCCTGGGGCCCGATAGTGATTAATAATTTTGGAAAAGTAATACCCATATTTAAAGATATGTTTACCGACCTGGAAACATTTTTTAGCTCCGTTGGCAACAAAATGCAGCATTAATTTTAGCGCTTATTTTATTTAACGTATTTTGCAACATCTGATTTAACTATAGCAATCAGTAAACCATTTAACTAACCAATGAGTTACGAAATAAAACAAGACGGCAAATTTAAATTTATAGAGGAAGGAGATGGCGAACCGTTACTATTGTTGCATGGATTATTTGGTGCATTAAGTAACTTTCAGGACCTTATTGAGCATTTTAAAAAAACAAACAAAGTGGTGGTACCACTGCTGCCATTGCTGGAGCTGGATCTGCTACATACCTCAGTTGGCGGCCTGCAAAAATTTGTACAGCGTTTTATTGAGCACCGCAATTACAACAACATACATTTATTAGGCAATTCGCTTGGTGGCCATGTGGGTTTGGTGTATGTGTTAAAACATCCGGAGCGTATAAAATCACTTATCCTTACCGGCAGCTCGGGCCTTTTTGAAAACGGCATGGGCGACAGTTATCCAAAAAGGGGCGATAAAGAATATATTAGGAAAAAAACACAACTTACTTTTTACAATCCCGATTTAGCCACTGAAGAACTGGTAAACGAAGTTTTTGAAATTACAAATAACCGCTTAAAAGTTATTAAAATTATTGCATTGGCAAAAAGTGCCATCCGTAATAATTTAGGAGAAGAGTTAAGCCAGATAAAACAACCCACCTGCCTTATTTGGGGAAATAACGATACTATAACTCCACCCTTTGTTGGTAAAGAGTTTAACCGGCTTATCCCTAACAGCGAGCTGCATTTTGTAGATAAATGCGGTCATGCCCCTATGATGGAAGTGCCGGAAGACTTCAACAAAATACTTGATGGGTTTTTAAATAAATTAAAAATTCCTGCTGCATCAGTTTAACAAAAATTTTTGTCTGTATAATATAACTTATTGCCTTACGTTATCATCTTATTAATAACACAGGCTTAATATTAATAAAGTGACAGGTAATGTATTTAAACTAAAATTTAAAACTTCAATTCCCCTTTAAGGGATAGGGGCAAGCTACAGCAATGTTAACCATCGAACTTATAAATAATAGTATTCCCCGGCTTAAGCTGCAGGATACCGTAAGTAAGGCACTGCAGTTAATTAACGATTTCAGGGTTACCCACCTGCCCGTTGTTTCCGATGATAAATACCTTGGTTTAATTAGTGAAGAAGATCTACTGGATGCCAAGCAGGAAAAAATGCCCATTGAATTAATGCAGGAAACTTTTATAACAGCAGCAGTACACGACAATGAACATTTTTTAAATGCCGTTAATTACTGCAACCAGCATGATACCACTGTGGTACCGGTTATTAATGAAGAAAATGAATTAATGGGTGCAATAACTACCCCGGATTTATTAAAAGCCCTGGGCAATTTTGCCGGCACCAACGAAATTGGTGGCATTGTTGTTTTAGAAATGGAACGAAGCCAGTTTGCCATTTCAGAAATCAGCCGCATTGTAGAAAGTAATGATGCTACTATTTTACACCTGAACACCACAGTACACCCCGAAACTGGAATGCTAACTGTTTCCATTCATATCAATAAAAAAGAAATAGCATCAATTGTTGCCACTTTTGAAAGATATGATTATGATGTAATCTATTATTTTGGTAACGAAAATTTTGAAAACGAAATACATACCAACTACCGCCATTTAATGAACTATCTTGATATTTAGCTTTTAACATCCCAGTCTGTTCAATCTCAGTAATATCACTTATTTTTATTTTCCATTATTATGAAGTAACGAATGCCTGTCCACAAAAAAATACTTTACTGCATTTGTTTATTTTTCAGTTCTTCGTTTGCTGTTGGCCAAAAAAATGTTCTTTTAAGCAACACTCTGCAATCTTTTCAGGATTCTTCGGCCAAACTTTATGTAAAGAATATTGTTGTTAAAGGCAATAAAAAAACAAAAGAATATATTATACTTCGTGAAATACAATTTCAAAAAGGCGACTCTCTAGTAATATCAACCATTAACCAGCAGTTGGAGCAAGCCAGGCAGCAGGTGTACAATACCACATTATTCAGCGAAGTAAAATTTGAAACAGTAATACTTTCTGCCTTTGATGTGATAGTGCTGGTGGATGTTAAGGAACGCTGGTATATTTACCCGGTACCGCAGTTTAAACCGGTGGACAGAAATTTTAATGAATGGATTAAAACTTACAATGCCAGTTTAAAAAGGGTTAATTACGGTTTAAAGTTTGTGCATTATAATTTAACAGGCCGAAGAGATCAGCTGCGTATCTTTTTTCTAACAGGTTTCAGCCGTGATTTTTCTTTTAGTTATAACGCCCCATACAGTAATTCGAAACTAACAGAAGGTTTTGTAGTGGGTGCAGGTTACTCTCAAAAAAAAGAAATACCCTATAAAACTGATTTTAATAACAACCTTTTATTTTACACTTCTGATTCTCTAAGAAGTATATCTGTGGGCAGCAGTTTTAATATTAATGCAGGATATACATTACGCAAAGGTTTTTTTAACAAGCATATTTTTAATGCAGCTTTTTCAAGGCTAACCGCAAGCGACAGTATCTTTCTGCAAAAAAATAACCCTAATTATTTTAACACCGGCAAAAGTTCGGCAAATATTTTTGAAATATTTTATGGCTACCAGCATGCTAACGTAAATAATGTATTGTATGCAACAAAAGGTAAAACTGCGTTTATAGCTGTTTCAAAAAAAGGATTGGGGTTTACAGGTGGTATTAATGCTTTAACTGTTGAAGCAGGCTTAAATAAATATTACGATCTTGGTAAAAAATGGTACAGCAGTATTCAGTTAAATGGTAAAATAAAACTGCCTTTATATCAGCCATATATTAATCAGCGTGGCTTGGGCTATGGCGACAGTTATTTACGTGGGTTGGAATATTTAGTAATTGATGGCGTAGGTACTGCATTAATAAAATCTACTTTAAAATATAAAGTAGCCGAATTTAAAATTCCATTACCCTTTAAAATAAAATCGCTTCCTTACATTCCATTCACCATTTTTGCAAAAACTTATACCGATTTAGGCTATGCTTTTAATAAAAAGGAATTTGTTACCAACCTCAACAATAAACTTTTATATACGGGTGGCTTTGGTGTAGATATCCTTACCTTTTATGATGTAAACCTGCGGCTCGAATACAGTTTTAACCAGTTAGACCAAAAGGGGTTATTTTTACATACTCAATCGGGATTCTAATTTTTTTTCAACATAATAAATACCCCTTTTGGGGACAGGGGATGAAAATAGCAATTTACAGCAGGGGGTTAGAAGAAAACCAGCACCAGGAAATTAATCTTTTATTAAAAGAATTAATTCAGCATGATGTAGAACCAGTTTTTTTTCAGGATTTTTTTAATAAATTTTATTCTGCAGTAGATTTTAAAACAAAATATTCCACTTTTAATTCTTCTGCCGATTTAGACGACAGTATTGATTGCATGATAAGCCTTGGCGGCGATGGGACATTATTAGATACCGTTACTTTGGTACGTGATAAAGGCACACCGGTTTTAGGAATAAATTATGGCAGGCTGGGTTTTTTAGCCACCATTGGTAAAGGCGAGTTACAAACTGCGGTAGAGGCATTGGTTAACCGCACTTATGTAATTGATAAAAGAACACTCATACATTTAGATGCCAACATTCCATTGTTTGGTGATATACCTTATGCCTTAAATGAATTTACTTTATTGAAAAAAGATTCCAGTTCAATGATAAAAATTCATACTTATTTAAATGGAGAATTTTTAAATACTTACTGGGCCGATGGATTAATTGTTGCCACACCCACCGGCTCTACTGGTTATTCACTAAGTTGTAATGGCCCTGTTGTTTTCCCTGATAGTGGCAGTTTTGTTATTACACCGGTAGCACCGCACAATTTAAACATTCGCCCAATTGTGGTACCCGATGATACCATTATTAGTTTTGAAGTAGAAGGCAGAACAGATGGTTTTTTATGTACCCTCGACAGCCGCAGAGAAATTGTTACCAAAGAAATTCAGCTTGCAGTACGCAAAGAAGATTTTGGCATTAACCTTATACGCCTTAACGAAAATAATTTTTTACAAACGCTGAGAAATAAATTAAGCTGGGGTTTAGATGTGAGGAATTGATATTTATTTTTTTCAAAAATAAATATTGTTGTAACCAGCTTTATATTTTCATGGCATCATCGTTGTGTCACTCACTTGTGCGGCATACCTTTGTTCATCTTTTATCATGCACAGCAAAACAAAAAAAATTCGCTATATCTTTTTAATTTACTGGTTTTTACTGGTGTATATTATTGCAGCATTGGTATGGTGGTTTATTGCACTAAACCAGCAAAATAAACAAATGACCATTTTTGAACTGCAACAATTAAACAAAGATCAGCCTGGCTATACACAGATAGTAAACAAAATTCAGGAAGATGAAAAAAGTAAAACTGCACAATACATTGGCGAGGGTTTTACTTTTTTATTACTAATAGTTGCAGGGGCAGTATTTGTGTACAGGGCAGTAAAACAACAATTACATTTTAGCCAGGAGCAGCAAAATTTTATGATGGCGCTTACGCATGAATTAAAAACCCCCATTGCTGTAGCCAAATTAAATTTAGAGACTTTACAAAAAAGAAAATTAGATGAACAGCAACAGCAACGCTTAATACAAACTACCCTGCAGGAAGCCAACCGCTTAAATTCGTTGTGTAATAATATGCTGCTCTCGTCTCAAATAGAAGCCAGTAATTTTAGAATAAGTACCGAAGAAATAAATTTTAGCGAATTGGTGAAAGAATGTGTACAGGATTTTATTGTACGGTTTCCGCAGCGCCACATTTCATCATCGGTAATTGAAGACATCTTTTTAAATGGCGATACCCTGTTATTACAAATGGCAGTAAATAATCTTATTGATAATGCCATTAAATATTCTGCAAAAGAAACCGCCATTCAAGTTTTATTAAAAGAAGAAAAAAACAATATTACTTTACAGGTACAAGATGAAGGCAAAGGAATTGCTGATGAAGAAAAGAAAAAAGTATTTGATAAATTTTACAGAACAGGTAATGCAGCAACCAAAGGCGCAAAAGGTACCGGGCTGGGACTTTATCTTACCAAAAAAATTATACAAAACCACAACGGTGAAATAACAGTTACTAACAATACACCAAGCGGTTGTATTTTTACTATTGCATTACAAGCCGCAGAATAAAAAAACAAAAACTCTTGAATAAAAAATTTACAATACTGCTGGTAGAAGATGAAGAAAATCTACAGGAGGCCTTAAAGTTAAACCTTGAACTGGAAGGTTATGAAGTAACCGGTGTATTTGATGGTGCCGAAGCATTACAAGTTGTACAGCAGGAATTTTTTAACCTGATTATTTTAGATGTAATGCTGCCGGAAATAGATGGCATTACAGTTTGCGAAACCATACGCCTGCAAAATAATGATATTCCCATTTTAATATTAAGTGCAAAAAACAGCAGCGCCGACAGAATTTTAGGATTAAAAAAAGGGGCTGACGATTATCTTACCAAACCATTTAATTTAGAAGAATTATTGCTGAGGGTAAGTAAACTCATTAACAAAAGCGAACGCCTTAATGCAAGGGAACCTTTACCCGAAGTATATAAATTCGGCAGTAACAGTATTGATTTTAAAGCTCTGGAATGCGAAGTAAAAAATAATACAAAAATTACTTTGACAAAAAAAGAGGCTATGCTTTTAAAGCTGCTTATCGAAAATAAAAACGAGGTAGTAACCCGTGAAAAAATTTTACAGTCAGTTTGGGGTTACAATGTTTATCCCACCACCAGAACTATAGATAATTTTATTTTAAATTTCAGAAAATACTTTGAAGAAGACAGTCGTAACCCAAAACATTTTCACTCGGTAAGAGGTATTGGTTATAAGTTTACAGAAGTTTAATTTTTATAAGCATCAAGCATTTGAATAATATCCGCTGTACTATCATACAAGTGCTGCATTTTTTCTTTTTCTGCAAAAGGGGTGTACAATTGCAGTTCAATATCATTCATAATTTGTTGCAACTGAACAGAAGTTGTTACTGGGATATTTTTTTTATCTAACTGCTCGGTTATATTTTTTTTATTTATCGTTTCTACAGGTAATTGCAATTTTTTAGCCAGGTAACTTTTTAACGCATAATTCAATTCGTTATAAAATGCGGTACTGTTTTCGTTGTGCAAAAATTCACCCGCTTTTTGCAACCAGTTTTTTTGGTGCAATTCAATAACAGCTGCAAATTTTTGTTCCGCTTCTCTTTTTTCTTCCTGCTGTTTACTCTTATTTTTTATTATTCTTTCTTTTTTCTTATCCTTTTTCAACCAAAAAATTAATCCGCATAAAATTAAAACAGCCACTGTACTAACCACCCATCTCCTGTTACTAATAAATTTATTTAAAAAATTATCGCCTGCTTTTTTATTTTCTGCAACTACAGGCTTTGCTGTTTTTCCTGTTCCTTTTGTTACAGTAAATGAAATAGGTTTGGTGGAATCTGTTTTATACTTTCCTTCTTTTGCATTAAAGTAACTGAATTTTATTGCAGGCAAAATATAAGTACCAGGCTCTGCAACTGTAAAAGAATAATCAATTATTTTTCTGCCGCTTACCGGCACAGTGGTTTTTATAAAATCATCGGCGGTGGAAGGCTCAAATGCTTCAAAGCCCTGTGGCCATTGTACTTCGGGGGCATTTACCAATTGCAAATTTCCGGCACCGCTTACTATTATTTTTAATTTACCTGCATCATCTGTAGTAAAATTATTTTTTTCCAGCATTGCTTCTATTGCAAAATTACCCACTGCTCCTTTAAAACTTGCAGGTACATTTACATCGGGCAATGGCTTTACCATAACCGAAGCAGGTTTGCTTTGCAGTGTTACTTTATGGTTTTCCATAGCTTCCGGCGGCATAGAAGCTTCTGCAAATTCTCTCATCATATCATTCATTAATTCGCTTTGCCGGTTAGCGTATTCTTCTTTAATAAAATACACATTGTTTTCTATTTCGGCACTCTCCAGCTCCAGGTTACCTGCCTGCAAAGGATATAATTGTGCCCTGCGAATGACATAAACATTGTACTCCCTGCCATTTATTTTTTCTTTTTTGTAACTTATATTATCCGGCATTTGCAAATCAATTACCGAAAATCCGTTGAAAGATGGATTTTTAACCAGGTTACTTTCGCTTTTTAAACGGGTGTATAATTTGTACGTTGCAATAACAGGTTCGCCAATAAAGCAGGATGTTTTGTCTAACTCTAATTTTATAAACATATTCTTACTCACTTTTTCAGCAGCACTTTCGCCTTTGCGTAAAATATTATCTTTATAAGGATTTTCGGGAACAATATCTTCAAAAGGATTAACTCCTGCAAATGGCGAATTAAAATTATTACCGCCGGAGTTATTTGACGCAATTGAATTGTTAACCTGCACCGTTACTGCATTACTTTTTAATTCTTTTCCATCTGCCTTTGCTGTTGCCGGTGCAATGCTGAATTTTCCCGGGGCTTTTGGTTTAAGCACATAGTTTAAAGAAATGTAGTGTTTTACATCGCCGTTAACCATCGTCATGCCACTCTCCTGGTTAGGTCCGCTGATTACACTAAAATTTTTAAATGAAGGTGGCGTTATCTGCTGTACTTCTTTTGCATTTTCTACAGTTAACCTTAATTGTACAAATTCGTTTTTACTTATTTGAGGCGATGAAACACTGGCAGAAAATTTTACCTGTGCCAATGCAAACTGGGCGGTAACTGATAAAGCAAATAAAATTATCTTTTGTAAAAATGATTGCATAGCATAAGTAAAGGGTACAAATTTAGCTGATATAAAACTTATGTTGCTTATACCATAAGATGAATGGCTTTAAAAAACTGTTAATAGTTAGTTTGCCCGCAGATATCGCTTATTGAAATATTTTTTTTCTGCGTAATCTGCGGAGCTTTTTTTGTATTTATAAATCTCCCAACTGAGGCCGCAGTACAATTTCTTCCACACAGGCACCGGCACTTAATTGCGATGCTGCGTAAATCATTTGTGCAACATCATCTGCTTCCATTATGCGGTGTTTGCTGTTATCAAAATTGCCCCAGGCATCCGTTAGTACTGCACCGGGATAAACTGCAGTAACTTTTATTCCATACTCTTTCATCTCTTCCCTTAAATTTTTACTAAACCCATCCATGGCAAATTTACTGATGCTGTAGGCGCCACCATTTTTATACGCCTGTAAAGATGCAATAGAACAAATGTTGAAAATATGTCGTCCTGAGCCTGTCGAAGTATTTTCCATCATTTTAGGCAATAATGTTCTGGTAAGATGATAAGCGCTGTATAAATTTGTTTCAATTTGATTTTCCAATAAACCTTCGGGTTCGTTGTAAACACTGCCCGGCTCAAACAAACCGGCATTGTTTACTAATACATCCACAATAATTCCTGACGCATTAACCCATTTTCCAAATTCTTTTGCCTGTTTACTTAAGTCAAACGCTTTTGCTTTTATTTCTACTGCAGCAAATTGCGTTTGCAGTTCCTCCATTGTTTTATACAAAGCCACTTCATTACGGCTGCATAAAAAAAGATTATGGCCGTTAGCAGCAAAGGTTTTTGCAATGGCTTTGCCAATTCCTTTTGAAGCGCCGGTAATAACTACGTTCATAATAAAAAAATTTACTACTGCAAATCTAAATGAAAAGATGCCATTGGATAAATCCATTTTACCGTTGGATAACCCGTTTTCTATCTTAAGCACTATAGATTGTAACTCTGTGTTTCATTTTTTACAATAGTCTTTTTAAAATAATTATCATGAAAAAAATAGTAACAATTTCATTACTCTTCTTTGTTTTTCTTTCCTGTAAAAAAAATAATA
>NZ_JANPCM010000244.1:0-8976 GCF_031430955.1 Ferruginibacter sp. | reverse complement strand
CTTTGCGAAAAATTAAAAGAATTATTACCCCGTCAGCAATTTCAAATTGCTATACAGGCAGCCATTGGCGCTAAAGTAGTTGCAAGGGAAAACATCAGCGCCATGCGTAAAGATGTTACTGCAAAATGTTATGGTGGCGATATAAGCCGTAAGCGCAAACTGTTAGAAAAACAAAAAGAAGGTAAAAAAAGAATGAAGCAGATTGGTAATGTGGAAGTGCCGCAGGAAGCGTTTTTAGCGGTGCTGAAATTGAATGATTAAAAGCCCCTCCTTGAACTTCGTTCTTTCCTTTTCAAGGAACCCCCGAGGGGAGGAAATGGAGAAGATGGAATATTTTTTTGGGACGAACATTAGAAATTCTGCTCACCATCGTGGAGTTTATGCTGAGGAACGAAGCATCACTCACTTGTGCAGCATACCTTTATTGAGCTTTGCTCATATTGCACCTTAAAATCAATTTCTTTTATACACCAATGAACTTTAAAAAATTTTTGCCTGTAGAGAATTATACTTTAAAAACAAAGTTATCTGTTGAAGAAGTTCGTAATCCCATTGCAAATAAAATTGAGCCCAAGAAAAATTTCAGATTCTTTGCAGGTAAAAATAATTATTCTAAACCATACGAAGGAAAAATAGCAGGGAATTCATTTACAATTAACCGAATAATAAATTACCGGAATTCTTTTTTACCAGTAATAAATGGAACTACAGGAACCTTTGTTGGTAAAACGCAGATTAATATTAAAATGCAGCCTTTAATTTTTGTATTAATTTTTATGAGTGTTTGGCTTGGTATAGTTGGAATTGTTTGTTTATGGATGATTATTACTGCATTCATCCATATACGTGAAATAGGACAAATATTTGAAGGTGGCTTTTCGCCAATAATCTTTGTTCCATTTGTAATGTTTATTGTTGGCAGCTCAATTACATACTTTGGATTTAAATTCGAAAGCAAAAAATCAAAAGAATTTTTGGCAGATTTATTAGAAGGCGAAGAAATTACTACTTAATAAAGCACTTTTACATTGCAATTAAATGAATCTGCCTTTGGTGGATTTTTTAGTTTTGCGGAATCTCCTTTAATTTTTTGATCTAAAGAATCAATTATGATTTCCTCCTTCAAGTTTACAACTTCTGGGGATGGAAAGGAAGGTAAGGGTGGTTCAACATCAATGACTCCTGTAATAGCAGAACCTTCTACATAGATCATCATAATATTGCCATGTTTGGTACAAACTGGAGGTGGCAATGGATATTTCGAAAAACTGCCAGGCAAAGTAGTATCTTTTGGTATTATTATTTCTCTTACGTTTAGCATTGCTTTACCTGTAGTGGAAGTGTTGCACGAAAACAGCATCGTCCCAAATGCCAGCAAGCAGGCAGCTAAAAAATGTTTCCATAAGGGAAGGGGTTGGGAGAAAATATTATCTGGTAAATGAATATTGATGTATTGCAATTGTTGATTTCTAAATCTGCCGCAAACTTTTTCTTCTTTTTTATTAAGAAAAAAATACTTTACTTCGTCATCACTCATTGTGGTAAAATCAATTACAGTTTTAGCGCAGAAGGTACAGTGGCGGCCTTGTTCATTAGGTGCCATTGATTGCCAATCTTCGTGGCAGGGAGTGGGGATAGAAATTTTGAACATATTAGAGATTTACTTTTAGATGCGGCTGCATCAGTAAATCCATAAACATGCTTAACCCTTTCCTTTTTTCTTTTTTGGAACTACTTTTGGTTTTGGGGCTGGTATAATTTTTTCTTCCGCAGGTTTTACCTCTTCACCTTCGGCATCTTTTAATTTGGTTTCATCCAAATTTCCGTTGGGGTCACGGATGGGTGTGGGTACAGGCGCCTGGCCTAGTGGCGTTACCTGGTTAAATATTTTTTCTACATGTACCCATTTACCGTTTTTCCATTTAAAACCTTCATAATCGCCATCGCCCACTAATGTCCATTTTTTATTAGGCTCATTACTTTCCGAAACTAAATGCTCCACTACAATCATATCCATCTCTGCATCGTAATTTAATTTAGGGCCGTAAGTTTTTTTATATTCCATTATGTAACGGCCAACGGAAGTTTTAAAAACAGAATCTTCTTCAAAACTAAAATAGCGGCCGCCAAATGTTGGGCCGCCATTATTAAAATTTAATACTTCAATTATTTTTTTATTGCTGCGGATATTGTTTTCATCGTAACCTATCAGGGTATAATAATTTTGATTGGCACTTTTCTTTTGAATAATATTATAATACACCGCACCAATCCAGCCAAAGTTATTGCCAACAGTATCCACCAAATTTACGGTTACATCACTTTTATCAATCAACGGGTAAAGTTTTAAAGAACCATCATAAGTACGCATTTGTATAGCGCCATGCTGGCGGATAACATTATCGTTGATCATCATTTGCCAGGTAAAAATTTTAAACGTACTGTCTGGTGCATACAATTTAGAAATCGTTTCCAGCGAATCGAAAGGGTAGTAGAAGGAGCCGGGAACTTTTAATGCCCTTACCAAAACCCTGGTAAACATACTGTCGGCATCAAAACGGTCTTTAGCGTTTATGCCCTGTATTAACTTAACGGAATATTTTTTTAAGGAGTCTTCTCTTTGCTTTAAAATTTTTGCATCAGCTTTTGTAAGCTGCTGTGCAAACGAAAAATTAAAAATTGTAATTAATGCCAGTAAGGTTACCAGTTGCTTCATGCGTAAAATTAGTTAATCCTTTAACAATTGAAGTGTAAAATTATTGTATGGAAATTAATTTTAACTAAAACTTAGAGGTTTAGTACTCAAGCACAGCAACACAGAAATAATTATAAATCTAAGGCAAAGGCAATTAAAGATGGATACACTGCATCAATGTGTTCATCATTGGTATCCACATCCGGCCTTGTTGTAGTAAGGAAAACAGTTTTAATGCCGAGGTTGCGGCCAAACTGCATATCGCTTAAAGTATTGCCCACCATTATGGCTTTGGTTAAATCAATATCAGTAAAATCTTTTACTGCCTGCAATCCCATCCCGGGGTTTGGCTTACGGTTATCGCTTTCCAGATCTGGACAAAAATATACCGCATCAATTTTTCCACCCACAGCTTCAACATCAGCAATCATGTTTTTATGGATAATTTCAACATCTTCTATTTTGGTTACACCTTTACCAATGCCCCGTTGGTTAGTAACAATTATAACCCTGTTGAATTTTTGAGTAAAAATTTGAATGGCTACTTTGGCACCATCGTAAAATTTAAATTCGTCCCACGTGTGTATGTAGTCGAGATATTTTTCGTGATTGATTACACCATCACGGTCTAAAAACAAAGTCCAGGTTTTATCTATCTTTTTAAAATCGATCATTGATTATTTAATTAGTGCAAATTTATATTAAGGCGGCGTGCGGTAAAATTTTTTCTAACTTCCAGGAACTAATTCTATTTGAGCTCTTTCATAATCTTCCGGAATACCAATATCAATAAAATAATCGTTCATTATTATTCCAAACATTGGCCTTACCGAAAATAAATTTTCTAAATATTTTTTCTCAAACGAAAAAGCAAGTGGTAAATCCTCTTGTAAAAAATGCCGGACATTTAAAATATAGATGCCACCGTTTATTAACCCATTTTGACAGAATTTTTTTTCATTGAAAGCAATTACAGTATTACGGTTATTAATATCAACGGTGCCATATCTTTCAATATTTATCATTGGCTTTAAGGCAATGGAACAATCGGCGGCTTTATTACTGTGAAAAAGGGAGAAAGACTTTAAATTAATATCAAATAATGTATCGCCATTAATTATCAGCACATTATTTCCTTTAACTTTTTTGCAGGCTGCAGCTATTGCGCCACCTGTACCCAAAGGTTCATTTTCAATTTCGTAAATTTTTTCCAGTGCCTGGTATTTTTCTTCTAAAAAAGAAATAACAATTTCGCTTTTATAGCCTAAGGAAAAAATAAAACGTTGCACTCCTTTTTTTTGCAGGTTATCAATTACGCAGGCTATAAACGGAATGCCGTTTACAGGTGCCATACATTTAGGTATGTCATCAATTACGCTGCGTAATCTTGTCCCCAATCCTCCTGCCAATATAATTACTTCTGTTATCATCCGAAATATTGTTCTTCTACCATTTCACAAATAATATGACCGAGCATAATATGGCTCTCCTGGATTCGTGGAGTATCGAATGATGGCACGTTTAATAAATAATCTGACATGGATTTCATTACGCCACCGCTTTCGCCGGTGAAGCCGATTGTGATGATACCTTTTTCTTTTGCTGTTTCAAATGCAGCAACAATATTTTTACTGTTGCCAGAAGTGGATAAGCCTACAAGTACATCACCTTTGTTACCAATACCTTTTACCAGGCGGCTGTAAATAACATCGTAAGTGTAATCGTTTGCCACAGCTGTTAAGTAGGATGTATTGCAATGCAATGCTTCTGCAGGTAAGGCATCCCTGTCTTTATAAAATCTGCCGCTGAATTCGGCTGCTAAATGCTGTGCATCGGAAGCGCTGCCGCCATTGCCGCAAAACAACACTTTGTTACCGTTTTTAAAAGCGGTAACCATTACATTAACGCAATTGTTTACTGTATTTATAATTTCATCATTAAGTAAAAGCTGTTGTTTTACTTTAATGGATGCCTCAATTATATTTTTTATTTTATCAGTCATATTTTTTATAAAAAATGATTAGTAAATGGTCTGTAAAGTTCAGCAAAGGTATGCCGTACAAGAGTGCGACGCAACAATGATGAGGAGAATTATTGAAGCTGGGTACAAAAAAATATTCAATGTTCAAATCTCAACAATCAATATTCAATGGAAATGCATTTTTATTAAAACTTTTAGTTCTGATAAAAATGCAGTGTAAAATTAAATGCTATTGTATTTCATTGAAATTTGAACATTGAATATTGTTCATTGAATATTTAATTCCTCCATACTCAGTTTACCCTTCCGGGGTTAGGGGTTTACACACTCCAGCTTGTTAATCCATGATCAACAAAAGAATATTTTTTTACTTCGCCGCCAAAAGTTTTTAATACTTCAATAACATTATGGCGGGTATTGCCGGGGCAATAAAAAATCATAAAGCCACCACCTCCTGCACCGCTTATTTTTCCGCCGGTGGCACCTGCTTTTTTTGCGGCGGCGTAAATAGTTTCCATTGCATCACTGCTGATGTTACTGGCCATTAAAGTTTTTTGTTTAAAACCGAAATCTAATATTTCACCCATTTCATCCAGGCGCCCTTTCAACAATGCTTCCTTCATCATATTGGCCTGCGTTTTTAACTGGTGCATGGCTTCAATACTTTTTTTATTTTTTTTATTTACATTATTTACCTGCTCTGTAATAATGGTGGCGCTGTCTCTGGTGGTTTGTGTATAGTATAACACTAAATTATTTTCGAGCTCATGTAAATGCTGCGGTTTAATACGCAGTGGATTTACAATTACTTTATCGGCTGCATAAAATTCCATAAAATTTACGCCACCAAATGTTGCTGCATACTGATCCTGTTTACCACCAGCCAATTGCAGATCATCTCTTTCAATGGCATAGGCATATTGTGCAGTTTCGTATTCTGTTAAAGATATTTTAAGCATCTCTTTAAAAGCGCCCAATATGGCTACCACTAAAGTTGATGAAGTGCCAAGGCCCGAGCCTGCAGGCGCATCTACAAATGTTGTTAATCTGAAACCGCCGGTGGGTAAATCGTAATCTTTTTGAATGCGGTTATAAACTCCCTTCAATAAATTTAATTTTCCATCAAGCGGCAATTCTTTTTCAAAGTCCAGGCTTTGTGCTTCGTTGCGGTCAATTGCCTGTAAAATAATTTTATTTTCTTCTAAAATTTCTATAGTTGCATACGCAGATAATGATATGGTGGCATTTAATATGGCGCCACCAAACAGATCGCTGTAAGGGCTGACATCGGTACCGCCACCGGCCAGGCCAATACGAAGTGGAGCTTTGCTTCTGAATATCATTGGGCTAATTATTTTATGTAAGTTACTCTACAACTTAGCAAGCTCAAGTATTGTGCCTGTTAATTTTATCCAGCTTAATTTTTTCTTTTCTTCAATAAGGTGAGGTAAAAAATAATTTTCTCCTTTATCAAAGTATTCAATTATTTTTTCAGCAATTGATGCTGGGTTAGGTTCGGCAACTAAGCCCACTTTATTATCAGGCACCAACGAAGGCAGGCCACCAACATTGGTAACAATCATAGGTATTTCAAAATGATAGGCGAGGGGAGTAACGCCGCTTTGTGTTGCATTGCGGTAAGGCTGCACCACTACATCGGCAGCACATAAATAATATTTTACTTCGCTGTCGGTAATAAAATTGGTGTGTAAAATCAGGTTGTCTTTAATGCCGAGTGCTTCAATTTGATCATCGTAGGGTTTTCTGTCGCCGTAAAATTCTCCGGCAATAAGCAACTTAGGAATTTGGAATTTGGAATTTGGAATTTGGTTATGCTCTTTTAAAATTTTAACAGCATCCAGCAAAATATCAAGCCCTTTATATTTTCTTATAAAACCGAAGAATAGGATTATCTTTTCATCCATGCCAATGCCTAATTTATTTCTTGCCTCTCCTTTGGATATTTTTTCACCAAAATTATCATACAAAGGATGCATAACTAATGCTGCAGTTTTTTTATTATCAAACATTTTTAAATCCTCCATCACCTTTTCGCTCATGGTAATAAAAGCATCCACAGGCTTTACAAAGTATTTTGTAAAAGGTTTATCGCCAAAGCGTTTTTCATGCGGAGCAATATTATCTGCAATACAAACAATTTTACTGTGATTATTTTTTTTAGCAATGCGTAAAATTGTCCCCAGGCATGGCCCCATTAAAGGCAACCAGTATCGTACAACAATTATATCTGCATTTTCTTTTTTAATTTGATTACCCACTATAATCCAGTTTAAAGGATTAACAGAGTTTATGCAAACTTTAATATTTAAGTCTTTTGGTGCAGGTTCGGTGGAGTATTGCGATGTGCCGGGAAAAATAAATGATGGATATTGTAATGAAAAAGTATAAATAATAGTTTCATGCCCTTCGTTTTGAAACTGCCTGGCAAGTCTTTCATTAAAAGTTGCCATACCACCGCCACGTAACGGATGTGCCGGGCCAATGATGATGATCTTCATAACCCAACTTTTTCTTCAATTAAATAAGTATTTCTTTCACTGGAATTTCTTGCAATTAATTCGCCTAAAAATCCTGCTAAAAATAATTGCACACCCACAACTATTGAAATTATACCCACATAAAAAATTGGCCTGTCCGTCATATTATATTTTGAAAAAGCAAATTTGGCAATGCCTAAATAAATCCAGATGCACATACCAATAAAAAAAACAACGCTGCCCCATAGCCCAAAAAAATGCATGGGCCTTTTGCCAAATTTACCTACAAACATTATAGAAAATAAATCCAGAAAACCATTTACAAAACGCTCCCATCCAAATTTGGTAACACCATATTTTCTTGCACGGTGCTCTACAACTTTTTCTCCAATTTTTCTAAAGCCGGCCCATTTTGCCAGTACAGGAATATAGCGGTGCATTTCGCCATACACTTCAATACTTTTTACCACTTTCTTTTTATAAGCTTTCAATCCGCAATTAAAATCGTGTAATTTAATACCCGAACTTTGTCTTGCTGCTGCATTAAATAATTTAGAAGGAATATTTTTGGTAAGCGTATTATCATAACGTTTTTTCTTCCAGCCGCTCACAATATCAAAACCATCTTCAATAATCATTTTACGCAGTTCGGGTATTTCGTCGGGGCTGTCCTGCATATCGGCATCCATTGTAATAATTACATCGCCTTGCGCTGCTTTAAAACCTTCGTTAAGTGCAGCGCTTTTACCATAGTTGCGCTGAAATTTTATGCCTTTTATATTTGCGTTTACACTGCGGAGTTGCTGCACCACATTCCACGATTCATCCGTGCTGCCATCATCAACCAAAATGATTTCGTACGAATAATTATTGGCATGCATCACTTTTTCAATCCAGGCACAAAGTTCCGGTAAAGATTCTTCTTCGTTAAAAAGTGGTATTACAATTGATAAATCCATAAGCCCCTGTTCCGCCAGCTGGCGGAGAATTTATTGTGTTATAAATTTTTTTTTTGAACCCAGCAATATTTCGTAACTCATCTTCATTGGCGTCGCACTCTTCAACATTTATTCTTTATTCAGCGCCTTCAATGCAAAATTATCGTTTAAAAAATCAACTTTTCTTTTGTGAAGTTATAAAAGCTGAAGCAATTAAAGTTACCAGGGCTCCAATTGCAAGGTATGAAAATACAGCTCCCATTACTAAACTTGGAAAAAAAGCTTTTTTTGCAAATGCAATTTTATTTTCAATATCAAGTGGTGTAATATCTTTTTGTTTTTTTAGTTCGGCCGTCATCAGGGTAACCATCTGTTCCTTTAATTCCGGATGAAGCAAAAGAAATACTACAGTAAACACCACCATCAGCAATGCTATTACAATAAAACATTTAAAACCCTCGGCAAAATATTGTTTAAATGTGGCGGTATTGCCGGTTGCTGTTTTAAACGAAAATAAAGTCCATAAAATGCCGGCAACATAAGTTGCATAGGTTATATATTGTAAGTTGTTCTCAAAATTTTTCTTTGCCAGGTAAATGCCCAGTGAAATAAAGATCATTATAACACCAGTTATTAATCCTTTATTTCTTGCCGAAATATTTTTCATATTCAATTCAATTCAACTTTTCCTTTATTAATAATGCCGATTACTTTTCCTTTTAATTTTTTGCCAATAAAAGGAGAGTTTTTAGATTTCGATCTGATCATCTTTTCATCAAAAATATATTCTTCATCTGTATTAAATAAGGTAATGCATGCAGGAGCGCCTTCTTTTATTTCAGGTATTTCTATGCCAAATATTTT
>NZ_JANPCM010000243.1:0-2393 GCF_031430955.1 Ferruginibacter sp. | reverse complement strand
TGGATTGGCCGTTGGGTATCATTACAACAAAAGCGCCGCCTTCTTTAAGCAAAAAAGTTTTTATAGCAATTAAAGTATCAATAATTTTATCTTTATCTACATGCTCCAAAACATGGCTCATAGTAATAAAATCAAATTTCTCAGTAATAGTTTTTGAAAAAGTTATTACGTCTTCAATTTTCACAACATTTATCCCTTTTTCTGTACAAGCCTTTATTGACTCGTCAGAAATATCGATACCAAGGGTTTTTGTGTACCCCATTTTATTTATTTCATTAAGATACTGCCCTAATCCGCAACCAATATCTAAAATGTTTGCTTCCTTATTTTTGGGAAGTACTTTTAAAAGATATTTAGGAATTTTATACAAATCATAAAAACTTACATCAACATTTCTAGCTGAGAAATATTTGGACTCCTTAATTTTGGCATCTGTCTGCATATAAAATCTGAACTTAGTTTAACTCTTATAAAATAATATAACCATATTTTTGCTTACAATAAATTGCACCTACAAACATGCTCAATACTGCTAAATTACTGATTTATGAGGTTATATTGCTACTGGCAAAAATAAGGTTTACCAAACAATCCACAGATAATGATACCATTTTATTAATTAAAACTGATGAACTGGGAGATTATATCCTTTTTAGAAATTACATTCAACTTTTTATAACCACTTATGCTTCCAATAAAAAAATAATTTTTATTGGCAACGAACTTTGGAAAAATCTTTTTGAAAATTTTGATCAGCACCCCGGCATAATGGCAACTTACTGGGTAAACAAAAAAAGTTTTAAAAGCCAAATGGCTTACCGTTACCGGTTACTTAAACAAGTAAACCACTTAAATGCAGCCACTGCCATAAACTTTGTGTATTCCAGAACCAGAAGGTTTGAAGATGCCATAGTAAGTGCGTCTTCCGCTGCAATAAAAATAGGTTATGCCGGTAATACTGATAATGCGCTGCCTCTTGAAAAATTGTTAAATAAAAAATTGTACACTCAACAAATAAATGTACGGGATAAATTACACGACTTTTTAAAACATCAATTATTTTTAAAAGCTATTTCAGCTAACAGTATTGAATTACCTGCTTTAAATATTCCAGCAATTATAAACACCAGTTTTACTGTACCTGATAAACGGTATATTTTACTTTTTCCCGGTTCGGGCAAGCCCGAAAAAATATGGGCCACTGCAAAATTTGTTGAAGTTGCAAATTATATAACTGAAAAACTGGGTTACCATATTTGCCTTTGCGGATCCAAAGCCGATATACCACATGCTGAAAATTTTATTACTAATTTTAAACAGGATGTAAGTAATTATTGTGGCAAAACGAACATGATACAGGTAATTGAACTGGTGCAAAAAAGTAAATTTATTGTTAGTATTGATACCGGCTCTGTGCATTTAGCAGCTGCCTGCAACATCCCTGCTTTTGCGGTGTATAACGGCATTCATTATGGCAGGTTTGCGCCTTATCCTCCGGAGCTTAAAAAAAATATTTACCCATTTTACCCGGATGAGGTGGAAATGCAATTACTTCGTAATGGCAAAGCAGAAATTGTTCCGGGCAATTATAATGATGTTAGTGCTGAAAAAGTTATTGCAGGCATATTAAAATTTACTACAACTAAATAAAATGGGTATCAGGCGCCAGAGTATATTTTCTTCTTTATTAATTTATGTTGGTTTTATTTTTGGCGCCCTCAATACTTATTTATTTACAAAACAGGGGCTTTTTAAACCCGAGGAATATGGATTGATACAGGTAATACTGAATGTTAACCTCGTATTTTTTTCCATCTGTACTTTAGGCGGCCCGGCAATGATGAGCCGCTTTTTTCCTTACTACCAGAATCTCCCCAAAAAACAAAATGATCTTTTTTCTTTTGTTTTATTGGCTTCATTAGCCGGCTTTACCATTCTTTGTTTACTGGCTTATTTTTTTCAACCATTGGTAGTTCGAAAGTTTCAAACCACATCAGCATTGTTGATCAATTATTATTACTGGATATTACCTTACACACTTTTTTATACTGTTTTTTATATTCTTGAAGTGCAAAGTTATATCAGTAAAAAGGGAGTAGCCCCCAGCTTTTTAAAAGAAACCGTTAACAGGCTGATCGTAACTTTTTTAATTGTGCTTTTCATGCTTAAAGTAATCAACTTCGATCAGTTTGTTAAGTCGTATGTTTTTTCTTACGTTCTCTTAATTATTTTTTTAGGGGCGTTTTTATATTTGTACTACAAAGCGCAAGAACCACTGCATTACTCACAAGTGGGGGAGAAGCTAGGCGTCAGCGCGATTACAGCCTATGACATGCTGCGGATTTTGGAAAAAGGCGGCTTAGTCCGCCTTTTTTGTTGGATAAATCTAAATT
>NZ_JANPCM010000242.1:0-11133 GCF_031430955.1 Ferruginibacter sp. | reverse complement strand
CCATTGTAAAGAAGTTTTGATCTGACTGTTGTATTTTCTCTCGAAATTATAACGTCAAATTCTAATTAATATTTGCGCTAACATTACCTTTTGTGAATCCGAAGATTCGTGCTGTTGTTTCCAAACTTTCAAAGATCTTTTTGGCTTTACTTTTGCCCCTTTTTTATTTGGGAGTGCAAAGGTAAGGGCCTTTATTTTCTCACCCAAATTTTTCTTTAATTATTTTGAAAAATTATTTAGAAATTCAGGATGATTTTTTTAAGAACTATTGCCTTTTTTCAAAAGCGGACGGCAAAGATAGGAGTGTATAAACTGCTACCAAAATTATTTTGAAAAATAGTTGTTAACAACAGCTGTACTTGATGTTCTCAATCGTACCTAATTGTTTACTGCACTGGATTACAGGATTTGAAAAATAATTGAAAAATAAACAAAGTTTTTTTTTGAATACTTTTAGAATATAAAAAAATGGCGGTTTTAGAGCAATTTATTAGCAAAATGAATTTAGGGAGCTATGGAATTTAAACAGAAAAAATCCAAGAAAAAAATTAAAGGGAGGGAAATTGGACTTTTAAAAGGAATAATCCTTGCGGAGGAACTGAAAAATCCGCTTTAGTACAATCTTTAGATTGAATGATATTAATGAATTGATCCAGAGATATTTTGCGCCTGCCCACCTGAAGCATTGTACCAACCATGCCACGTACCATGCCCCTAAGGAACCTGTTGCTAATTACATTGTAAGTTAAAACATTTTCTTTTTCCTCCCACTTACTGCTAAAAATAGTGCAGATAGTTGTTTTGGCTTGGGTGTTTCGCTTTGAGAATGCTGCAAAATCCTGGTGATTCATTAATTCATTTGCAGCTTCCTGCATCAACTCAATATTTATCTCATAAGGAAAGAAGTATGCCCTATCTTGTAAAAAAGGATCTTTTTGCTGATAAATAGTATAAGCATATTCCCTGGAGAGTGCATTAAAGCGGCAATGGTTATCAGGTTTAACCAAGAATATTTTTTTTACTACAATATCGGCAGGCAGTATAGCATTAAGATGATAAGATGCATCAGCTAACTCTGACTCGGTATCAAAATGAAAGAAATTTTGCAATGCATGTACTCCGGCATCAGTACGTGAAGACCCGGTTAGTTTAAAATCTTCTTTATAAAATATTTTAAGTGCTTTTTCTATTTCGACCTGAACAGAATTGGCATTTTGTTGTATTTGAAAACCTGAATAATTTGTACCCTTATATGAAACTTCGATAAAATACCGTGGCATGTGGTAAGTAGTTGAGGGATTTAAAATTGTTGAATGGCCAGAATGAGCAAGTGTTAGTTTTTATAGATGATATTTATACACCAGTGCTTATTAATAGATTTAGTGATTCACCATAGCTTTAAAACGGGTTATGAAATAACCATCGCTTAGTTGCGTTTCGAGAGAACTAAAATTATTAGAATCGGACACAAACGGATAAGCTGCATCAAAAAATTTGTATTTCCCGTCATCTTTTAAAAATAAAACGCTGAGATTTTTTATCTGCTCAGTTGTAAAACACTTTGATCTGAAAACTTTTTTTGCAATATCAACCATCTCTTCATCTGTACCTTCTGCAGCCATTTTCTTTCTTAGTTTAAGAAAATCGTCTTGAGTGGCCAAACTTTTGCAATCAGAATTTACCATTACAGGCTTTGTGGTATTTTCTTTTGGCTTTTCTGAAACAGGCAATTGCTCTGTTTTATTCACTTCAGCAGCCGGAACTGATATTTGAACTGCTGAATCTTTTTTTATATTTGGATTAGGCAATTCAATATTTATAAATTTAGGTTCCCCTGCTTTGGTGGTTTTTGTACTTGATACTTTTGACTCATCCTTTTTTACTTCCTCATTTTTTTGCAAGTCGGCTGCAGGCTTTATTATTTTTTTTTCGGGCTGTATGGCTTCATTGTTTTTTTCTGCCGCTATAAAAAGCCTTACAGTATCAGCAACGCCATTCACAATGTCTGCAAACACCATATCGGTTCCTTCTGAACTTTTAATACTAAATAATTTTTTAACTTGCGATGATACGATAACCTGCTCTTCGTTTTTTATTATTTCTATAACAGGTTTTATTTCTTCTTTTACTACTGGTTTATCTTCTATCTTCTTATCTTCTACCGGTGCAATTACAATATTTGTTGGAGTATCTATCTGTACTTCCTTTTTATTTTCAACCAAAACTGGTTTCACCTCTTCTTTAACTGCAGATTTTTCTTCTATTTTTCTTACAATTGATGGATCGTTAACTACATTAGAAAGTGTATTTGAAAAAATATCATTCTTATCTTCTATGCCAACATTTTCATTTTCAGCAGCTTTTACACCAGACATTATAACTTCCATAGTTTGCAGATTGAATATTCCCCAACCTTTATCACCAAAATTTTTTAATAAATAACCTGCATCTTTTTTATTTACAGTACATGTAACAGTTTGCTCGGGCCATTCGTTTTTTGGAAAACCAATGGCCATTATATAATTACCTTCCTGCAATTTTGAAATAATAATATAGCCGGAAGCTGAAGAACTCAATATTTTTTTATCCAGCTTAACATAAAAGGGCTGCCTATTTTCTGTTTGCAAATAAATAAAATGATTTTGTTGTGAAAATGAGCTTAGCACAACAAAAGACAGGTAGAAAAAAAGAAAGAGTAATTTTTTATAAAATCTATTCATTTGTTATATAAATATTATCAAGACGTAAAAAACTATTAAGCTTCGTATTTGCAGCGACGTTGATGCATTACAATTAGACAATGCTAAAATAAAAGCCATATCAAAAATACTTATTAATACTATGTTTTTGCCATTTAAATAAAAATTGATTTCACTTTAACTAAACTCCACTTATTTTTGAACCCTAAATATAAAACATGAAAAAAATGCTTTTTTTGCTTGTCCTTGCTGCAAGCCCATTTGTGATGATGGCCCAGGATGACACTCCCCCACCGAAAGACACCAGCTGGAAAAAAATTTACAGGGCTACCAGCACAAGGATAAATGACCTTGTACATACCAAACTTGACGTAAAATTTGACTATGCAAAGGCATGGATGTATGGTAAAGAATGGCTTACCTTAAAACCTCACTTTTATGCCACCGACTCTTTAACACTGGATGCAAAAGGCATGGACATTAAAGAAATAGCCATGATGAAAGGTGCATCAAAATCGACTTTGCAGTACACCTATGACGGCTGGCAATTAAGAATTACACTGGACAAAATGTATAAAGGCGGAGAAAATTATACTATATATATAGATTATACCAGCAAGCCAAACGAAGTTAAAGTTAAAGGCAGTGCAGCCATTAATGATGCCAAAGGCTTGTACTTTATTAACCCTACCGGTGAAGAGAAAGATAAACCTACACAAATTTGGACACAAGGCGAAACTGAAGCCAACAGTGTATGGATGCCAACTATAGATAAACCCAACCAAAAAACTACGGATGAAATTTACATGACAGTGCCTGCAAAGTATGTAACCCTTAGCAATGGTTTATTAAAAAGCCAAAAGAAAAATGCAGATGGCACCCGTACCGATTACTGGAAAATGGATTTACCGCATGCCCCTTATTTATTTTTTATGGGTGTAGGAGACTTTGCAATAATTAAAGACAGCTACAAGGGCAAAGAGGTTAGTTATTATGTAGAGAAAGATCAGGCGCCTTATGCAAGAGGCGTATTTGGTACTACACCTGAAATGATGAAATTTTATTCGGAGAAATTAGGTGTTGAATATCCGTGGCAGAAATATAACCAGATTGTAGGCAGAGATTATGTAAGCGGTGCTATGGAAAATACTACTGCAACACTGCACCAGGAAAGTGCTTATCAAAATGCAAGACAATTAACTGATGGCAACGGCTGGGAAACAGTTATTTGTCATGAATTGTTTCATCAATGGTTTGGAGATTTGGTAACTACAGAAAGCTGGAGCAACATTACCGTTAACGAATCGATGGCCGATTACAGCCAAACACTTTGGATGGAATACAAACATGGTAAAGATGCCGGTGATGAAGAAAACCAGCAGGGCTTAAGACAATACTTATCAAACCCCAATGAAGCAAAAAAAGATTTAGTAAGATTCAGGTACAGTGATAAAGAAGATGTATTTGATTTGGTAAGTTATCAAAAGGGCGGACGTGTGCTGCACATGCTGCGTAATTATGTTGGTGATGATGCATTTTTTAAATCGCTTAATAATTATTTAAATACTAATAAATTTAAAACTGGCGAATCGGACCAAATGCGTTTAGCTTTTGAAGAAGTTACCGGCCAGGATTTAAACTGGTACTGGAACCAATGGTATTTTGGCAGCGGCCATCCAAAATTAAATATTGATTACAAATATGATGATACTAATGGCAAAGCTTCGGTAATTATTGAGCAAACGCAAAACACGGGAAAAATTTTCAGGCTGCCTATTGCAATTGATATTTATAATGGTGTACAAAAAGTAAGACGCAAAGTTTGGATTGAAAACAGGATTGATACTTTTACTTTCAGCTATACACAAAAACCTGATTTGATAAATGTGGATGGAGATAAAATTTTATTATGCGAAAAAACTGATAATAAAACTGCCGATAACTTTAGCCACCAAATAAAATATGCGCCATTGTATTTAGACAGGATTGAAGCTTTAGATTATTTTGCTAAAAACAGTATGATAAAATTAGCTGAAGGATTAAAAGATAAATATGCACCAATACGTGCCAGCACTATTAATAAATTAGCAAAATCTAAACAGGCCAACGATGCAGGCGTAGTTACTGCTATTGAAAATATCAGTAAAACAGAAACTAATAAAAAAGCAAAGGCTGCGGCACTTGATTTTTTAGCTGCAAAAGCTGATGCAAAATATTTGGATCTTTTTAAGGCAAATGTTGGCGACTCTTCTTACAGTGTTGCTGGTGCTGCATTAGGCGGACTTGCAGCGCTTGAGCCAGACAATGCTTATACAATTGCAAAAAAATACACCAACGATGCTAAAGGTGATTTAGGTGTTGTGGTTAGCGATATTATTATGAGCAAGGGCAGTGAGGCCGATTTTGATTTTATAGCTAACAGCTACGATAAAGCGCCACCCAGCCAGGAAAAAGTTGCAGCCAGCGCTACATTTGCTGCCTACCTTGAAAAAGTGCAAAACCTTGCTAACGTAAAAAAAGGCATTGACAAGATAATTGAATTTAGAAATTTAGTGCCCGAACAATTTAGAAGTTTTGTTGACCCGACTATAAAAGGCGGATTAGACAAATTAGCAAAAGCTAAAGGCACAGAAATTACCGAGTATATAAAAGGATTGTGGAAGTAGATTGATAAATTCTATCATAAAAAAAGTCCGGCGATAATAATTATCGCCGGACTTTTTTTTATGTGTTATTAAAATATTTTAGATAAATAAGAAAATATTTTTAATTTTATTTAGCAAAAAATTTTTTTAATAATGCAGTTACCTGTGCGGCAGGATCTTTTCTTATTTTTTGTTCCTCCTGTCCTATTGAAAAAAATATGCCGCTCATTGCTTTTTCAGTAACATAAGATGACAGATCGGTATTTACCGGCGTTTTACTAAAAGATATTTTATTGTAAGTGGTAAATACATCTTTCCAGTAATTGGTTGCATTTACTTTTGCTAATGAAGCATCTATTACCGGCCGCATTTTTTCGGTAAGTTTTGCAGTAGTTGTAGATTTTAAATATTCTGTTGCAGCAAAATCGCCGCCCTTTAATATTTTTAATCCATCCGTAACAGTCATTTGTTTTACAGCATCAATAAAAATAGCAGATATGCCTCCTGCTGCATCTTCTGCTGCCCTGTTCATAGATAATATTGCTTTATCTGCTAAAGAACCAAAGCCTGCTTTACGCAAAGTTGCTTCAGCTTTTTTTGCTTCCTCGGGCATTAAAATTTTTAATGCGGCATTGGCAAAAAAACCATCTGTTTTATTTAATCTTTTTGCGGCACTGTCGGTACCAATACTTAAGGCTTCTTTTAAACCGCTTATAATTTCATCGTTGCTCAACCCTTTGCCGCTACCGGTTTTACCAATGGCAGAAAGTATATTACCGCTGCTGTCTTTAGAAGTGGCTTTTTTTATTTTACCTAAAATGCCCTGTGCATTTGCAAATGAAACTACTGCAACAGCTAAAAAAAGAAAAGTAATTTTTTTCATTATTAGATTTTATTAAGAAAGTATTTAAACAAATTTACTGCCAGTTATGCTAACAGCGGGTTAAAACTGTTACAATATAAAATTTGAAGCATTAAATTTTAAGCCAAAGCAAAATCAACCGCAGCCATGGCATGAATAAGGCCAGTATTAAAAACAGGAACTGTACAATCTTCCTGCTTAATTAATATGGGAATTTCGGTACAGCCTAAAATAAAACCTTCTGCACCCTGCTTTATCAGCTCTTCCATAATTTTTAAATATTGAATTTTGGTTTCGGACAAAAATATTCCTTTACCAAATTCTTCATAAATAGAGTTATTGATAAATTCGATATCATTTTCAGGCGGTGTAATTGTTTCAATCCCATTTTCGGCAAGTATATTTTTATAAAAGTGTAATTGCATGGTATATTTTGTACCCAGCAAAGCCACTTTTTTTAATCCTGCGCCTTTTATTGTTTCGGCAACAGCAGTTGCAATATGAATTACAGGAATATTTACAGCCTCCTGCACTTCATCAGCAATTTTATGCATGGTGTTGGCACCAATCATAATACAATCGGCACCTGCAACTTCAATTGATTTTGCTGCTTTGCAAATTATTACAGCAATGCTTTTCCAATCCTGCTGCTCTGTTAAAATTTTTATTTCTCCAAAATTAACGGAGTATAAAATAATTTTTGCTGCATGTACTCCGCCCAATTTTTTATTCATCAATTCGTTTAACAGCCGGTAATAATCTAAAGTTGAATACCAGGTTAAACCACCTATTAGTCCTATTATTTTCATAATAAATATTTATAAAAGCAATGTTACAATCATTTTTACAAAAATGATGCAATGATAAAAGCAGCACATTTGTACGCTTTAACTTTTCTTTATACAAAAAATTAAAAGGCATTTTACAGTTTGGTTGTAATAAAATAAAAATGCTGAAACACAATACTGTATTGCGTTACACTAATAATATTATCGCTTTGGCATAATGTTATAATAAAAATTTTAGATGAACTAATTTAATGTACCGGCGTAAATTGCATCGCATTTCAGTAATACTGCGTTATTTACTGCAACTTAAAACCCTTGTTTGTTAAACGAAAATCCGCCCAACCAGACCATTTAGCCTGATACTTGAGCGATAAAATTGTAATTTAAAACTAGAAATATGAAAAGTGATGTCGTGGGCATAGGCGCCCCAATCAACAAAAAAGACCTGAAAGAATTAATGAAAGAAACAAAAGAAACCCTTGCTGTTGATGCAAAAACCGAAGGTAACAACCGTTCATTTGGTGTGGTAGATTTGTGGAATGTACAAAAGAGACAAAGAACTTCTGCCTCAATGATGAGGAGGTTGAACTAAGTTTGATTTTTATTTTCTTAAAATAGAATAATTCTTTTTAGTTTTTACTGCATGGCTTTGGCCATGCTTTTTTTTGCCACGGATCTTACGGATGAATACATGTAAATGATTTGAAGAAATTTGTTAAACACTTACTTTTCAACTCAATAATGTTCTCTTGTTAATTTGTTAAATTTTTAACAACGCTTATTGAATTTGGTACGGTTTTGCATCGTTATATAAAATTGAATATCTTTACTATGCATTATACAAATACTATGTCTGCAACATTTGAAGCTGAAAAAAACAGGAAAGCGTTTCTTTATACAACCGTAATAGTTGCAGCATTGTTATTAATCGCTATTTTCTGGACATGGAAAATTTTACCCCCGCCAACACCTATTGCAGAAGATTTAATTGAAATTAATTTAGGCAATTTAGATGAAGGCTTTGGAGATGTGCAACCCTTGGTTAAAGGTGAGAAATCTCCCGGTAACGAACCTGCGGAGCAACAGCAAACACCAGCTGCTGCTGCAAATGACGAGCCTGCGCAAGATGTACAACCGGACGATAATAAAGATGAAGAGGCAGCACCTGTTGTAAAACCTGAAAAGCCAGTTAAAACAGCTATTATTCCTAAGCAACCAACAATACAACCAGTAAAGAATACAACTCCTGCACCAGTTGTTGTACCAGTGCCTAAACCACAAAAACCAAAAATTGCCGGTTATAACGGACCAAAAAACGGAACAGGCAATGGTGCCACTGAAGATAATGGCTATAAATACGAAGGCAATAAACCTGGCGGCAAGGGTGATGCAGGCAGCCCTGATGGTAAGCCAGATAGTTACGGCAACAATCCCGGAGGAAGAACTGGTGGCAGTGGATTAAGGGTTTCTAAAGGTGACAGAACTATCGTTAACAATTATATTTTTATGGGTGATTTACCCAAGGCAACCATTAATGCAATTATAAAAGTTAATGCCGATGGCAGAGGTTCATTTGTTGGTTTCGATAAAGGTTCTACCAGCAGCGATTCAAGATATGCCAATGCAATCAGGGGATATTTGCCCAATATTCAATTTAATAAATCAGATCATGAATCTATTGTAACTGTGCCGTTTAATTTTAAAGTACAATAATCCCTATCCCCTTGGAAAATGGAGGAGATTATGTTTTAGTTTTTTTGCACCCGACATTTGAATTCAGATTCAACTTCATTGGCACAGTTTATACTGACGAAGGAAATCCACTCTTCAACTGTAAATCATTATTCAGCTTTACCTACATTTGCCATTGTACTTTAACCATTCTACAGCTTTTTGCAAATGAATTATCAGCAAACGATTGACTATCTCTACAAACAGCTTCCCATGTTCAGCCGCATTGGTGCTGCTGCCTATAAAAAAGATTTACATAACACTATTGCACTTTGTAATGCTTTAGATAATCCGCAAACAAAATTTAAAAGCATACATATTGCCGGCACTAACGGTAAAGGCAGCACCAGCCACATGCTGGCAGCAATTTTACAACAGGCGGGTTACAAAACAGGTTTATACACTTCGCCGCATTTAAAAGATTTTAAAGAAAGAATAAAAATAAATGGCGAAATGATCAGCGAAGATTTTGTGGTGGATTTTGTGGAGCGTAACAAAATTTTATCCGAAAGCATTGAACCATCTTTTTTTGAATTAACCGTTGCTATGGCTTTTGACTATTTTGCAAAACAAAAAGTTGATGTCGCCATTATTGAAACGGGGCTTGGCGGCAGGTTAGACAGTACTAACATCATCACTCCTATCCTTTCCATTATTACCAATATTGGTTACGACCACATGAATATTTTGGGTAACACTTTAGAAGAAATTGCGAATGAAAAGGCCGGTATAATAAAACCAAATGTACCTGTAGTTATTGGTGAATATATTCCTGAAACAAAAAATATTTTTACGGACAAAGCCAAAGCCTGTAACAGCAAAATTTATTTCGCACAGGAAGATTATAAAGTTTCCAATATTTCTTCCACTGCACAAATTTTAAATTGCGATGTAACCACTATTGAGCATGGCATTACAGAAAATTTTTCTCTTGATCTTAATGGCATTTATCAAACAAAAAATTTGTGTACGGTATTATGTGCCGAAGCCATTTTAATGCAACTGGGTTTTGTTATAAAAAATGAAACAGAAAAATTTGCTTTAGCTAATACAAAAAAAATAACTGGCTTGCATGGAAGATGGGATGTAATTGCCGAAAACCCAACTGTAGTTTTAGATGTGGCGCATAATGAAGATGGCATAAAACAAATTATAAAACAATTAAAAAACGATAGCGACCAAATAAAAAATCATTTTGTTTTGGGGATGGTAAAAGATAAAGAAGTGGATAAGGTTTTATCGTTGCTGCCAACTGAGGCCGAATATTATTTTACTAATGCACATATACCAAGAGCTTTACCAGCGCAAGAATTACAAACAAAAGCTGCAACATTTAATTTAAAAGGCAATTTTTACGATGATGTAAATATGGCTATTGATGCTGCAAAGCAAAATGCTGCGGCAACAGATTTAATTATTGTTTGCGGCAGTGTTTTTTTGGTGGGAGAAGTGGATGTGCCCGCTGATTTCGCCAATTACGCAGAATATACTCTAATAAACCCTCCAAGAGTTTAACTTTAATATTGTTGCTTATTTCCAACTCAACTCTTGGAGGGTTTGTTAAGGGTTTATAGTAGAGTTTGCAAAATTATTTTCTCCATCTATTTTTTGAAAAGCATAATACGCACAGGCCATGTGCAGCGATTGTACAATTTCATTTTGCTGCAGCATTTGCCTGAATTTTTCTAATGGCACTGTTAATAATTCTATTTCTTCGTTATGATCTAATTGTTGCGCTGCTATTTTTTTTCCTCCCCTTGCCAAATATAAATAAGTAAAGTTGTCAATCATACCGGGGTTAGAAGCAATTTTTCCTAAATAATCGTAGCTGGTAAATTCGTATCCCGTTTCTTCAAGCAATTCTCTGGCAATAGCTTTTTGCACATCTTCCCCTGCATCAATAAATCCGCCGGGGATTTCTACAATAGTTTGACCAATGGCGTGGCGGTATTGCCTTACCAATACAACTTCATTATTTTCTGTAACCGGTACAGCACAAACACTCGGCCGCATTTCCACCACAAAATACGGATCTACAATTTGCCCGTCGGGTCTTTCGCAACGGTCTTCTCTTGCAGTAAAATAAATGTGGTTGCTTAAATATTTTGAGGATAGTTTTTTCCAGTTCATGCTTTGTTTATTGGTTTACTGGTTGATTAGTTTATTAGTTGAGTAACTTGCCCATTTAACCAATAAACTAATCAACTATTTAACTAATTCCATTTCATTCTTTCTCTTAAACTGGCAATATGCGCCACATGATGCCTGCCATGCCATGCGTACATACCCAGCAAAAACCACAAGGTCATTTCTTTTTTATGCTCGGGATGAAAAACTGTTTTTTGTAAATCTGCTTCCGATAAATTTTTAAGAATATGATACCAGCGGCTGTGCAATGCATGCAATAA
>NZ_JANPCM010000241.1:0-7553 GCF_031430955.1 Ferruginibacter sp. | reverse complement strand
CGCCACCACCAGTACTTGTAACTCCCAACAAATCCTGGCTGCCAAAATTTTGCATATTAATATTATTAAAATTGCCCACTAACGATAAGCGCCTGTTGCCATTAAAAAAACTAATATTGCCACCTGCACTGTAACGGCTGTCGGTTCCTGCACCGGCATATATTCTTCCAAACTGGCCGTTCTTTATTCCTGATTTGGTTACAATGTTTACTGTTTTTACAGAGTTGCCATCATCAAAACCTGTTAGCTGTGCCTGATCGCTCAGCCTGTCGAATACCTGAATTTTATCAATTACTTCGGCAGGTAAATTTTTTAATGCAGCTGTTGCATCATCACCAAAAAAATCTTTACCGTCTACCGTTACTTTTTTTACCTGCTCGCCCATTGTTGTTACCGTGCCATCTTTTGCAACAGTAATACCAGGTAATTTTTTTATCAGGTCTTCGGCAGTAGCATCGGGGTTTACTTTAAACTGGCTGGCGCTAAATTCAGTGGTATCGCCTTTTTGTTTTACGGGTGGGGTTTTTGCAATTACAGTTACACCAGTTAAATCAGTCGCAATTTTTGCAATGGCAAAAGGAATAGCATCTTTATTACTTGCCTGTAAAGTTATTTTTTGTTCAATTTTTTCGTAGCCTGTAAAACTTATTTGTACTACATAAGCCTGGGGCAATAAATTACTAAACTGAAAATTGCCTTTATTGTCAGTAACCTTCAACGTTTTTTGTGTGCTGTCGCTTTGCATTATAAGTGCTATAGTTGCCCCTGCTATGGGAGCTTTATCATTCTTATCAGTTAGTTTTCCTTTAAGGGTTATATTTTGGCTGTTAGCTGCTAAAGAAATTAATCCTGAAACTAAAAACACCCATACTTTTTTATCTGTAAATTTTAACTGCATATTACTTTAGACGCCGCAGTTGAAAAAAACTGTCGCAAAGAAAATAATCTGCTGGTTTCTGCTTATTTTTTAACAAATCCTCTCATTAATATACATTGGTTAATTTGCTTTTTTACAATTAACTTGCAGCCCTAAAATTTTATGAGTATGGATTATAATAAATTAGCTTCCGTTACCGGCAAAAGTGGGTTATTTGAATTGTTATCGTCGAAAGCAGACGGTGCAGTAGTTCGTTCTTTAGAAGATAACACCACACAATTTGTAAGCAGCCGCATACACAGTTTTTCGCATTTAGAAAGTATTGAAGTATTTACAGTAAAAGATAATGTGAATTTATCGGAAGTATTTTTGGCCATGAAGGCCAGCACCGAAAAATTACCTGATGCTAGTGACGCAAAAGCAGTAAAAGCCTATTTTGGAAAAGTATATCCTGATATGGATTTTAGCAGGGTGTATGCCAGCGATACTAAAAAGATGATAAAGTGGTTTGAGGTTTTGGTAAAAAACAATGTAGAAATAAAGCTGAGCGAAGTACCGCAGGAAGGTGCTGAAGCAAGTGTTGCCAAAGCAAAACCAACAGAACAAAAAACTGCATCGGTAAAAAATAATGCACCGGCTAAAAAAATAAATTCGCCGAGGAAGATGGCGTAGGTTGGCCACGGACCTGCCTGCCGGCAGGCAGGTTACACAGATCAACACGAATTTTTTAAAATACAAAATCCTGCTATGGCTTTACAAGTGTAGCAGGATTTTTAAGGTTTTACAAGCTTCTATTCACCATTCACAATTGACCATTCACCATGTACACCGCCGATATAAAAAAACTCCCCCGCCATTTTGTTCCTGAAAATTTTGTACTAACGGACTGGAGCAGCCTGGAACCATTTTTTAAAAATTTATTAGAAAGAAATATTGATACCAAAGAAAGTTTGGAACAATGGCTGAAAGAACAGAGCGAACTGGAAGCCATGGTTAATGAAGATGCCTGCTGGCGGCAAATACGCATGACCTGCGATACAGAAAATAAAAGTTTGGAAGAAGCTTTTAATTTTTTTTGTATGGAAATACAACCCAAAATTCAACCTTATGCCGATGCACTCAATAAAAAATTAGTGGCACATCCCTTAGCCGGTGAACTGGATGCTGCAAAATATTTTACTTATCTCCGCAGCGTAAAAAAAAGTATTGAACTATTCAGAGAAGAAAATATTCCTTTGCAGGCAGAGCTTTCTGTTTTGCAACAACAGTATGGCGTTATTACAGGCAAAATGATGGTGGATGTTGATGGGCAGGAATATACTTTGCAACAGGCTGCTAAGTTTTTAGAAAGCGCCGACAGAAATAAAAGAGAAGAAGTGTACAGAAAAATGCAGGACAGGCGGCTGGAAGATACTGCACCATTAAGTGATTTATACAATCAACTTATTGAAAAAAGAAATAAAGAAGCGATTAATGCCGGTTTTAAAAATTACAGGGATTACCGTTTTAAGGAGCTGGGCCGTTTTGATTATACCGCAGCAGATTGTTTTCAATTTCACGAAGCGGTAAAGTTGCATGTAATGCCTTTGGTAAATATTATTTATCAAAAGAAAAAACAAAAATTAGGGTTAGATACTTTGAGGCCATGGGACATCGATGCAGAACCCGCAGGCACCGAGCCTTTGCGACCTTTTAAAACAAGCGAAGAATTAATAAATAAATCTATTGAGTGCTTTACTAAGCTGCGTCCGTTTTTTGGCGACTGCCTTAAAAAGATGAACGAATTAAAACATCTTGATCTGGAAAGCAGGAAGGGAAAAGCTCCCGGCGGCTACAACTGTCCGTTAGCTGAAAGCGGTGCACCATTTATTTTTATGAATGCTGCGGGGCAGATGCATGATGTAACTACAATGGTGCATGAAGGCGGCCATGCGGTACATTCTTTTTTAGCACATCCTTTAGAACTCAGCGGTTTTAAGGAATACCCAATGGAAATTGCCGAAGTGGCCAGCATGGCAATGGAATTATTCAGTATGGATGAATGGGAAACTTTTTTTGATAACGATGCCGATCTGCAGAGAGCAAAAGAACACCAGTTAGAAAGGGTGATAACAATTTTTCCGTGGATTGCTACGATTGATAAATTTCAACACTGGATTTATGAAAATCCTGCTCATACCAACGAACAACGCACCATTAAGTGGAACGAAATTTTAAATGAGTTTGCTGATGATGTAATTGATTACAGCGGATTAGAAAATTACCGCAGCAATGCCTGGCAGCGCCAGTTACATTTATTTGAAGTGCCGTTTTATTATATTGAATATGGTATTGCGCAACTGGGTGCTATTGGCATGTGGATGCAGTTTAAAGAAAACAGGCAATTGGCAATGGACAAATACTGCAATGCATTGGCATTTGGGGGTACTAAAACTTTGCCTCAATTATTTGAGACCGCCGGATTAAAATTTGATTTTAGCCCGGAGAAAATAAAAGTGCTGATGGAGTTTGTGAAGGGGGAGATGGAAAAATAAAACTTTTCCTTACTACATAATAAGTAAATCAAACCAATTCTAATCCTTCCACTTCTTTAAAATGAGCATCGTTAGTATAAAGTGGCAGTTGGTAATGTATGGCTGTTGCGCCTATCCATATATCATTCTCCGGTATTGGTTTCCCTTTATTAAGCAACCCGGTTTTAATTATGCCATAATTTTCTGCAGTGGTATTATCTACATTTAAAATAATACACTTGGGTAAAAAATTTTTAATTTCCAGAAGTTTTTTTTATAAATTATTAGAACGGTAAGCACCTAAATATAACTCTCCTAAAACAACAGCAGGTATATAAACTTTTTCCTGTGCTTCTAAAACAGCAGCTATCTGCATATCGCCTTTAAATAATTCTATTACAATATTAGTATCTATCAATAATTTATTTCCAGTCATCGGGGTTGATTTGTTCGCAGCTTTCTTCAATAATACGTTTCATTTCATCGGCTTCTGAAGCTATCCATATTCATGCAAAAACTTTAAAGCTTTTAAAATATACTGCAACTAATTTATTTTTACTGATAACAGTTTCCACTTCATCTAAAACTGCATCATTCTCAATTTTAAGAATCTCTTCTATCAGGTGTAATTTTTTTGCTTCTCCGTACATAGATAACTAATTTGATAACCAAATTTACTTTTTTTCTTAGTTAAATAGAAATGTTTTATTCAATCACTCAATATGCAGGAATATTTAACAAAGGTATGGTGAAGAATAAATAAAATCGTTTCCCTTTTCACTTTACCAAACCCAAAAATTGCTGATTTACTTTCTTAATAATATATCCGCTTATCCAGCCCACATAAGCATATTTTGGAAAAATAAATTTTTTGCCGGGGTTGATGGTATTGATTTGTTTTACCAGTTCATCTAACCAAACAGTGCCGGCAAGCAAAGCTTTTTGATCGTAGGTATTTATTACACGATTAATATTTTTTTGCGTTGCTTTAGCTTCGTCTGCGTTTTGTATAACAGAAATATCGGGATGAGTAAGCCCGTTATAATCTGAAAACACTTTTTGGCGAAATGCTGTAATATCGCCGCTGCTAAGTTCCGTATAATTATTAACGGCACTTTGCGGATACATCAGCGAAGCTATTGACCATACAATTCCTCCAGATAAATACACCGCATCTCTTGATTTAAAATCTGGCTTACCAACCAATTCATCAATCATTACTTTTATTAAACTGTCTTTAATAATTTGTTCTGCTGTTTTTAAAAACACTTCTAAATTTCCCTGCACTTTAGCATCTACCAAACGCTGAAAAGATTTTGTGCCCAAAGAAAAATTAACTGGTACAAATTTTTTATTGCTGGTAAAATAGCCGCCTTTGGTATTACCGCTTCCAATATCTAACTGGTTATTACTGTAACGGTTTTTTTGCGGTACAATACCTATAAAACTCAATTCCGCTTCCTGCCCGGGTGTTACATACATTATATGAATGGCAGTGTCAATTTCTTTAGGGCGGATGACGTTTGCAAAATAATCTACTTTTTCATACCTGTCCAGCTCCTGTTTTAATCCGCTGCTGATTACAATATAAGTTCGTTTACTTACCACCTTAAAACGGTTCACAACAATATCCATCAGCTTTGCAATAGCATCCCTGCTTTCTTTTTCACTTTGATAAGACAGCGATGCAGCATCTGTATTTATAGAGGTATCTAATTTTAAAACGTAATCGTACTGCCTGTCTTTATTAAGTGTTACATCAATAATACTAAGTTTAATTCCTTTTGCGCCCACTTCAATACCGGCGTATAAATCACCAATGCCCTGCACACTTTTTAAAAGGCTTTCCACCACATTGGCAATTATATTTAAATTCTGGCTGCGGTATAATGCAATAGCTTTTTTGTACGATTTTACAGCCAGTTCGGGCTGCTCTGTTTTGGTGTAATAATTACCCAAACCTTCGTTGGCAAATGCCATGCAATAAACATCTTCAAATTGTATCGCTTTTTCCAATCCTTTTTTAAAAAATTCTTCAGCCGCTTCAAACTGCTGAGCTTCCAGTAAAGAAGTGGCGGTTTTTAATGTTCTGAAAGTTGCCTGGCTTTTTATTTTTTGAGCATGTACGGCAGTGCTCCCTAAAAAAAAGCACATTAAAAGTATTTTTTTAAACAACATTGTAGTAATAATTTTTTTTGCTGAAAAATTTATTTAGGTACTTCATTTGCAGTTAAGCAGGGTTAGGAATTTTTTGATACAGAATAGCAGTAATTATATTTGGCTAAGTTAAAGCCATTGGAAGTTGTATGGGTAAAAAACACAGCTCCAATTGTAAACAGATTTTCCCCTGTTTTAAAAAGGCTAAAATAAAAATTTGAAAAATACGCCTTTAAAAAATTATTTACAATCATCGCAAATTCCACTCACTACCATTTGGGCATGTTTGGGTTTAAAGCCTTTGGGCAGTTTTACTTCGGGCACAGTTACATCATCGAGGCAGGTAGTTTTAAAACAAACATCGCAAATAAAATGTACGTGGTTATCGTGGTGGTGTCCGGCTTCGCAATCCTGTTTGCACAGGGCATATAAAATAGAATTATCGGTAGTAGGTATGTTATGGATAATACCTTTATCAACAAAAGTTTGCAGTGTTCTGTATACGGTTACCCGGTCAAAAATTTCGCCGGTGCTTTTTTCAATATCGGCATGTGCCAGTGCACCGGGGCTGTTTAAAAATAATTCTAATATTTTTTTACGGCCATCAGTTACGCTGAGCTGGTTCTTTTTTAATATATCGAGAAGGTTGTTCATTACATTGTAAAGTTAAATAAAGTTAGTGAGGCTTCTATCGTGAGCGGTGAGTCGTCAGTCGTGAGTAAGATAACGTGTACAAATTTTATATTGACCATTCGCCATTCACGCCATTAATTCGGGTCGCTGCTAAATCCATTCATAAATCTTTTACTGGTAACTTTTTCTTTCAGCAATCCTTTAATGTCATTAATTAAATTATTAATCTCTTCATTATTTAATCCATCATACACCATTCCTCTCACCCTTCTTTGTTTATCTACCAAAGCAAAAAATTGGGTATGTATAAACTGATCTTTTATTAATTGTGTGCTGTCGGGTTTACCATTATCAATACCATAATCCAGCCGGGCCATTTTATACAATGATGCTTTGCTGCCGGTAACGAAGTTCCAGTTGAGGTTGAGGGGTATGGGGTTTAGAGGTTTAGTTGTAGAGTCGTACGCAATTTTATAAGAGCCGTCTTCATTTTTTAAAAGTTTACCATCAATCATTTTTGCTTCGTAAGCTTTTAACAAGGGTACCGAATCTGTTTCGGGCATGCAGGTATGCGACAATATCATAAAGTTGGGTTCATCTTTAAATGCATCATACACCCGCCGCATGTTGGCATTCATTATGGGGCAAATACCTTTGCAGGTGGTAAAAAAATATTCTGCCACGTATACTTTGCCTTCCACATCACGTTGCGTAATATTTTTTCCGTTTTGATTAACAAAAGAAAAATTGTCGACATTAGCATTTCTAACCAAAAGATTAGATTTTGAAAAATCGTAATCGCTGAACACCATTAAATAAAAAGCCCCCAGCAACAAAGAAAAAAAAACTACATACAGCAGCAACTTCTTACTCATACAAATATTTTTTTGCAAATTTACGCCGGATGCAATTGGGTAAAAAATGTTGTTTTACTCTTTTTTAAAAGTTGCAACCTTATTGCAAATATACTATCTTTGCCCTCCATAAAAATGAATATAAAATTAAACTGGGACGCTTTGGGTATTGGCACTTCTGTTGCCTGTGCCATTCATTGTGCATTATTGCCGGTGATTGTAACCAGTTTGCCTATTTTTGGCATCAATATAATTCATAATTCTTTTTTTGAGTGGGGCATGATTGCGCTGGCTTTTGTGGTAGGCGTTTATTCTTTGTATCACGGCTACATAACGCACCACCGTTCTTTTATACCGGTATTAATTTTTGCTTTGGGTTTTATTTTCCTGGTATTAAAACAATTTTTTATTCGGTTTGAATATTTGTTTTTAGCCATTGCCGTGCTGCTTATTATAACAGCGCATTATAAAAATTACAGGCTTTGCCAAAAAAGTAAATGTGCATCACCACACCATCAG
>NZ_JANPCM010000240.1:0-2742 GCF_031430955.1 Ferruginibacter sp. | reverse complement strand
TGTGTAATCAGGTAAGTGCAATTGCAAAAAATCGGCATAATCAATTACTGCTTCAACATTCAAACGTGGGATACCTTTAACAATTGGATAAAACCAATTAGTTTCAGCAAATAATATCCCTTCTTCAATAATATCTACTGCTATTCCGTCAAGGAATTTAGTATTTTTTTTTAAGCAATGCAATGTAAGCTGGCTTCTGGTAACGGGGCAACGCAATAATTCTACAAAAGACTCCAGCATAGCTAATAATTACTAATCAATAATTGGCCTAAGTTAGTTCAAAATTTATTCTTTATTTTGCATAAGCTAAATTCTTAGTGATATACCAATGGCACTTCTCCGCAAACTCAACACAAAAGCAAAAACAGAAATCAATACTGGTTTTGGTGCCAATGCATCAGACTATGGCGGCCGTTTTGTAAACAAAAATGGCCAGGCAAATATTAAAAAGAAAGGAGTAAATTTTTGGGAACGTATCAGTTGGTACCATGCCATGCTTGCAATACCAAGGTGGAAGTTCTTATTTTTAGTATTTGCCTTTTTTATTATTGCCAATTTTATTTTTGCCTGCATTTATTATTTTGTTGGAGTGGAGCATTTAAGCGGTATGAATACAGATTCAGAATTAAAAAAATTTGGGGAAGCCTTTTTCTTTAGTGCACAAACTTTTACCACAGTGGGCTATGGCCGCATTAGTCCATCGGGATTTTTAACCAGTACCATCGCAGCTTTTGAAGCACTAATAGGGTTATTAACTTTTGCATTAGCAACTGGTTTATTTTATGGCCGCTTTAGTAAGCCGACTGCCTATCTTAAATTTTCGGGCAATGCAATAATTGCGCCTTTTAAAGACGGAACTGCCTTAATGTTACGCATAGCCCCATTTAAAAATACTACACTTACTGATGCCGAAGCTAAAGTAACTTTAGGTATGGCTGTAGAAGAGAATGGAAAAACAACCAATAAATTTTTTCCATTACAATTAGAATACCATAATGTAAATGCATTAACACTCAGCTGGACCATTGTACACCCCATTACAGAAGAAAGCCCGCTGTATGGTTTTTCAAAAGAAGATTTTGAAAATACAAGAGGAGAAATTTTAATTTTTATAAAAGCCTTTGATGATATGTTCAGCAATACGGTTGTTGCAAGGAGTTCTTATACATTCAGGGAAATAATTTATGGCGCTAAATTTATTCCCATGTATCACCGAAATAACGATGCCGACGCTACTATACTTGATCTGGAAAAATTAAATAGTTTTGTTGATGCTGAAATTGCTGTAAGAAACTACGGTACTGATAAAGCTATTAATAACTGATGTACGCCGCTCTGATTTTCTTTACAATCTTTCAATATTTAAAATAGTTATTGGCCTGGTAAACGATTGCCCGTTTGCAGGTTGCTTATGAATTTGCCTTACAATATCCATTCCGCTTATTACTCTGCCAAAAGCTGCAAAGCCTAATCCATCGGGATTATAATTTTTACTGCTGTCGTACCCGGTTTGATCGCCGACGCAAATAAAAAATTCGCTGTTAGCCGTTCCCGGAGTTGATCTTGCTAAAGAAAGTGTACCGGTAGTATGTGATAAACCTGTTTGATTAGGTGGTTCATGAACAATGCCGGATAATGCAATGGCTTTTTTATTGTTGCTTTGCCAAATGCCGCCCTGAATAATACCGGTATTATAATCAGATGCCATTGCTTCAATAAATAAAACCCTGTAAAACGAACTGTTTTTATAAAAGCCAGAATCAACATAAGATAAAAATGCGGCCACAGTTTTTGGGGCTTTATCAGGATAAAGTTCAGCCTCCACATTACCAAGATTTGTCTTAATAATAATGTGTGGATTTTTGTTGGATGAACAGGAAAATAATAATACTGCAACAGCGGCAACAATAAGTTTATGCATACCACCAAATTACTTATTTATTTTGTTACAACATTACGCAAATAAAAAAACCGGCTTTTAAGGCCGGGGTTTTATGTTTATGAAGTGATAATTTAATTGCTTACTTATAATTGGCCAATTATTCATCATTCACCATTCACAATTGACCATTCGCCATTGCCAATTCATCTTAACTATTAATTTTTAGAAACGTCACCAGGATTATTGTAAATTTCAACTGTGGCTAATATTTTTTTAGTAACGGTTGCCGTTTGATTTTTGTCGTTGAAAAAAGCATAAGCATCGCTATTATCTTTCACAAGTTCATTCATCAGCTCCGGTGTACAGGCAACAATCTGTGCATTATCACCCGGTTGTAAAAATAATTTTTCGGTGGTATTGTGCCCGTTGTAATATTTAAGCGAATACACATTTATTTTTCCGGCAGCAATTCTCACTGCAAACCCAGGTAAAGCATCTTTAGCAACATAGCTTTGCTTTGCATCTGTAAATTCTTTTTGAGAAACGGCGTAGTGCTCCTTGCTTTGGTATGCCTTTATTTGTTCTGCTTTTATAATAGTGTTACCGTCTGCCAAAAGATGAGGCGTTTTAAAAACACCGGTAATTAATTTTAGTGTGCTGTAATTTTTAACAGTACCATCTTTCATTTGTACAAAACATAAAATTTCCTTTTTAGGATCTTCAATGGGTGCATTGTACTGTTCGATGGAGTTTTTGGTTACTGTACAGGAGTTAAGTAATACCAAAAGGCATGCAATAGCCTTCAAATAGGGTACATTTGTTTTCATTTTATGAGGGTATTTTTTATAATAACGTTTTAG
>NZ_JANPCM010000239.1:0-1950 GCF_031430955.1 Ferruginibacter sp. | reverse complement strand
GAGAGCAATAATCGTAAGGTGAGACCCCGGCGTGTAAAACATGCTAAAATTTACAGAAAGCCACTCTCCAGTTTTACTGAGGTCTTCATAGCAGTGCATTATTTTATTAGTCAGGGATAAGCAAACATTTTATTTTTTCGTTTCGCCGGGGGCTTCACAGCAGAGCAATAAGCGCTGGGTGAGACCCCGGCGTGTAAAAGATGCTAAAATTTACAGAAAGCCACTCTCCAGTTTTGCCGGGGTCTTCATAGCAGTGCATTATTTTATTAGTCATGGATAAGCAAACATTTTATTTGACTGCATTACAAAGAGATATAAAAATGAATGGTGGTAGTAAAAATATTTGAAACACTTTTTTAAACGCCGGGGTCTCCTGCCAGCGCACTAAGGCGCAGCTATGAAGATTCCGGCGAAACGAAGACCTCACCCCAACCCCTCTCCAAAAGAGAGGGAACTGGAATTGGGAGTTTTATAATTTAAATACTATTAACTTAATGCCATTGCCCTTATGGCTTGATTAAAAAAACTATTAATTAACTGCCAGCATATCACATAAAGTTTTTACTTTATGGTGTTCTGCTTTAATTAAAAGGTGCTGCATTTGCAGGATGCTCAGCTGCTCCGGAGTAATATCACCAGTAATACTGTTTAGCGTTTCATCGTAACTTTTAACGGCAACCTGTTCGGCCTGTTCACATAATTTTAGTAATTCTTTACGGTCTTTATTTGTAAGTGCGTTTTTAATAGCTATCCAGATTTCATAAAATCCATTGGTTATTTTAGTGCAATCGGCAGGCATGCCCCCTAAACGCTCTACTTCTTTGCAAAGTATTTCTTTACACTGCAGGCTTGTTTGCTGCAATTGTGGAAACAAAATTTTTAAATCATCCTCACCGGTTTCTTGTGCGGCAGCTGCATACCCTTCACCCCTGTCGATGTTAATTTCAATAAGATTATTCAATGCAGTAATTGATTTATTCATTTCCCTATATTAAAATTTAAGTTCAGTAACAGCAATCATCAACTATAAAAAAAGTTATCAAAAACTGAAAACCATTTTTACAAATACCCCTTAGCAATATTTTTATTTTCCTGTTGTTTTGCTTTCGGATCTTCCTCCTTTACAGACTTATTTTTCTTCCTGGCTTTACCGTTAGCTGTTCCACTATCTGCAAATTCGTTTTCTTTCCTGATGTGGTTACGGGTTGAAGTTGTAACCTGTGGCTGCTGATCTGCTTCCTGGATATTTTGTTGTTTACCAGGGTTTGCTGTTGGGTTGTTAAGAGGGGTTGTACCCTTATCATTACGCTGCTTTAGCGGCGCAGTTGTATTTTTTTCTGATGGCTTATCGCTTTTATTAATTTTACTCTTTTCCATTTTTATCTTTTAAATTGTAAAATAATAACTAGTTTGTAAAGGTGGCATTTATTAGAGTAAAATTGTTATATAACTCTTTATAAAAGTTATATGATTCCCACCCTTAAAAGTTTGATTTATGGAGAAAAAAAAATTACACGTCTTCTAACGTGTTGCGTTTTCTGTTTTTAAGGGATTTAAAAAAAGAAGGGGTTAGGCCTGTTGTTTTTTTAAACTGTGCAGAAAGATGTGCTACACTGCTGTAGTGGAGTTTCCAGGCAATTTCAGTAAGGGTGAGCTCATCGTAAATAATTAATTCCTTTACCTTTTCTATTTTATGCATAATTATAAAATGCTCTATTGTAGTGGCTTCTTTTTCGGAAAAGAGATTGGCCATATAAGTGTAATCGTAACTTAATTTTTGGCTCAGGTAATCCGAAAAATTTGTTTTAGGCAGTTCATCGGAGTAATGGATCATTTCTATTATGACGTTTTTTATTTTTTCGATCAGGATGGCTTTTTTATCATCCATCAGCTCGAGCCCCGATTGTAGCAAAGCGATTTTTATTTTATCGTGCTGCTCGGCAGTGATAT
>NZ_JANPCM010000238.1:0-7536 GCF_031430955.1 Ferruginibacter sp. | reverse complement strand
ATGTAGAATTGCAAAAACCGGTACAGGCAAAATTTATAAAAGTAGAAAACATTCATATGCCCACCGGTAAATTTGCCATCAGTGGCCTCCGTGTATTTGGCAATGGCAAAGGTGCAAAACCCGATGCGGTGAAAAATTTTATTGTACTGCGTACAGAAAAAGATAAACGCAGTGCTTTCATAAAATGGAAGCCAGTGGATAATGCCTTTGCCTACAATATTTATTATGGCACTCATCCCGATAAATTATACAGTTGCATAATGGTGCACAGCAATAATGAATACTGGATGAAAGCCATGGACTCACAAAAAATATATTATTACAGCATAGAAGCAATAAATGAAAATGGAGTGAGTGAAAGAACAGCTGTGGTGAAAGTTGAATAGCATTGAGTTTAATTAATTGCCCCGGGCTTCAGACCGGGGATAAAGGTTTTTAATAATTGGCTTTAGCCAAAAAAAAAATGAATTGTTCTGCTCTTCGTGGCAGGGATGAAAGAATTTATTGAAAGGCTTTAATCGAATTGTTTTAGCTAAAGCCTGCGGTATGATTGTAATTATTCACCGCTCTAAAGGGCGGTATAATTGATTTGGCATACTGGTTGAATTTTTTTTTAAATAAAAACAGAACCGAATACATAAACCATGCAAACAAAAATTTATACCAATTACGAAACCCTATCCGCCGCCGTTGCACAAATCATGTTTGATACCATCCAGCAAAAACCAAACGCCGTTATTTGTCTGGCATCCGGTCACACACCATTATTACCCTGCCAGTTATTTGTACAAAAAGCAAACGACGAACACCTCCATATTTCCGAAACTACTTTTATTGGTTTGGACGAATGGGTAGCCGTGCCGCCGGAGAACGAAGGCAGTTGTCATTATTTTTTATACAACACTATTTTTAATCCCCTCATTTTACAAGCAGGGCAAATACATGTATTTAATTCCATGGCAGAAGATTTAAATGCAGAATGCGAAACCATGGATGCCGTGATTGAACACAATGGCGGCATTGATTTAATGATTGTTGGCATTGGTATGAATGGCCATATTGGGTTTAATGAACCGGGAGTTGCATTCAATAATTTATCGCATGTAATAGAGCTGGATAAAACCACCATCGAAGTAGGACAAAAATATTTTCCTGCAGCCACCACTTTATCCAGAGGCATTACCATCGGCTTGCAACATCTCATGAATGCAAAACAGGTTTTATTAATTGCCAATGGAGAAAAGAAAGCCAGCATCATAAAAAAAACAATCGAAGAGGAAGTATCCAATCAAATTCCGGCAACAATAATGCAAACGCATAGTAATGGAATGATAATGATTGATGCAGCCGCCGCTTCCCAACTGTCTAAAAATTATTTGTATGAAGTTTAGTGAAGCCTGGCTTTTACGAATTTTATATTTTTTGGTTTTTTGCTGCACCGCATCATGGTTACCGGTAATGGCAGATTACTGTAAAAGCAAAGGCTTAAACGGAACTGAGAGCAGCCTTATTCTCAGTATTACACCCGTAATGATGTTTTTAGTGCAACCGTTGTATGGGATGATGGCCGATAAATGGGGCTATAAAAAAACAATTTTATTTGCGTCACTTTTTTCAGCCATAAGTTATTTAGGTTATTTATATGATGGCGGTTTTGCATGGCTGATAATTGTTACCATAATTATGTCAGTTTTTTACAACACCATTCAATCGGGGCTGGATAGTTTGGCATTGCTGTTATCAAAAAATAATCCCAACTTTTCTTATGGTAAATTACGCATTGCCGGTGCAGCGGGCTGGGCATTCACGGGTATTATTACAGGCCAGGTAATTGACGCTATCAATATCAATGTAATTTTCATTATTTCATTTATCAGTATGTCGTTAGTTTTTATTTTCAGTTTTTTTATAAAAGAAGAAAAAGAAAAACAGGCCATTGAAGCCAGTTCGTATAAAAACCTGGGAGATGTGTTGAAAAACCCTGCATTGATTTTTTTACTGTGTGCTGTTTTAATTATTTCTGCAGGCACCAGTACAATCTGGTACTTTTATTCTACTTATATGAAAGTGGCTACTATTTATTGAACGCAGGTATTATTTTTATAACAGGGATAATGGTTTGGATTTTTGTAAAAGAAAGAAAGCCTATGCCTGCAGCATTATAATCAGCACAAAATTTTTTATGCCGATAAATAAATACGCTTCGGTAAAGGCTCAATAAAGATTTGCAGTTGAAGAGTGTCTTGCCTAAGGCCAGACCAATGAAGATAAATATAGATTTAATGCCCGGCCCAAAAATATATTATTTTGTTTTCCATTTAGCACTCTTTAAAAATATAAATGCAGTTATAAAAATACAAGACCAATAAACCATTTCGTTGGTCCACGCCACGGCCAATGAAATAAAATGCACTTTTACAAATATCCAGCTGTAAATAAGATAAACGGTTATAGCAAGAATTTCTATAAGCAAATTCATTTTAGTTTTACCTGTGCCGGTTACACCGTTTAGCCAAATGTTGGCCACACTCATAAACAGCATGCCCAGCGAAACTACTCTTGCTACAGGAATCCCTGCTGCTACAAACGCATCATCTTTACCAAATAAATTAAAAAAAGTAGCAGGAAAAATATTGAGCAGCAAAACCATTACACTGCAAAAGCCAATACTCAACAGCATTATTTTATTGATAGCCAAAATAACTTTGTCTTCTCTTCTTTGCCCCATTAAATTACTTACCACCACATTGCTGGTGCTGGCAAATGCCCATACAAAAACGCCTGCAAGCCCAAATACATTTCGCATTACATTGCTGATGGCTTTATCCATTTGATTGTTACGGGCTTCAATTAAAAAGAAAAATATCAACCAGGTGGTTACACTTATTACATACTGCATTACCAATGGAGCCGATACTTTTATTATGGCCTTACTGATTATTTTATCGTAAGCAAAATTTTGCAGCAGATTGTATTTCTTTTTTAAACCAGTTTTATATAATACAGCAAACACTACTACAAATCCCACCACCTCGGCTATTACTGATGCCACTGCAGCACCGTTAAAGCCCATTTCGGGAAACCCCCAATGGCCAAATATTAATACATAATCCAGCAAAATATTTACCAGAGCCTCACAAATAAAACCAATCATTAAAAATTTACTGTTGAGCGATGCTACTAAAAAAGCATTCCCGGTAAGAAATAAATATAAAAATGGTAACCCCCAAATGCGGATGCGTAAAAAACTTATTTCTTTTGGATAAGCATCGGCTGCTGCAACGGGCTGTAAAATAAATGGTGCAATAAACCAGGTAAATAAAATTCCAAAAACTGCAAATTGTAAACTTATACGTATACCCTGTGCTAAAATAGTTTTAAAAGCACCAGTGTTGTCACTTCCGGCATGGCGGCTGAAAACTGATTGTATCGCATTGTTTAAGCCATGACCCGCCACTGCAAATATTAAATAGAAAACCCCTGTTATACCGGCGTTACCCAAAGCATCAGCGTCTTTAGTATATCTGCCTAAAAAAATGCTGTTGGTAAGCATATTTACCTGTGGTATAAGTATAGCCAGCGTAATAGGTAACGCAATAGACAAAATTTGTTTATTGGTTACTTTTATTTTTAAATCAGTTATTGTTGCTCTACTTTCCATAAAGTCAGCAAAATTATCTTATTTTGCCTGCCGAAAATCATACAGTGAATCCATCATTTAATATAACAACAGAAAATACGCCGCTTAATAAACCTAATCTGTTTATTTCGGCAGGCAAACAGGGCATTTCTTTTATTCAGTTAGATACTGACAGCAACACTTTTATATCGGTGCTGGTGTATCATTTTGCAAAAAATTTAACCGCAACTGCTATTGCCGAACAAGTAAATGAAATTGTTAGTAGTGAAAATTTATCGCAGCAGCATTTTAAAAAAATATTTGTTACCTGGTGTTTTGATGAAAATGTTTTTGTGCCGCAAGAATATTTTGATGCAGGCAACAGTAAGGAAATGCTGGTATTGGTACATGGTGATTTAATGCAGGGTGCTGTTCAAAACGAATTGGTAGCCACACATAATTTGCATACGGTGTATAAAATTCCTGCTGCGGTAAAAAATATTTTTAATATTGCGTTTCCTTTTTGTATTCAAAACCACCAGAGTTCTTTATTAATAAATTTTGAGAAAAATAATAAAGACCTGCTGTATTGTAATTTTTATCCCGAGCATTTAACAGTGCTGTTGCGAAAGAACGGGCAGTTACAAATAATACAGCAGTTTGAATATGCATCGCCTGAAGATGCCGTTTATCATTTGCTGAATGTATGCCAGAGTTTTGAAACAGATGCCGCTAAAACAATTTTAACCGTTAGCGGTATGATTGACACGGATTCAAATTTGTACAGCGAATTATATAAATATTTTCAGTCGGTTAATTGTGCAGATTTATCTGCCAGTTTTAATTATGCGGAAGAAATAAAAGATCATCCGGCACATTATTTCAGTCATTTATTTGCAACAGCATCATGCGTATTATAAGCGGCATACATGGCGGAAGAAAAATTTCTCCCCCCAACAATATGCCTCACACCAGGCCCACCACCGATATTGCCAAAGAAGGTTTATTTAATGTATTGCAAAATAATTTAGAGATTGAAGAATTAAAAGTACTTGATCTTTTTGGTGGCACCGGCTGCATCAGTTACGAACTGGCCAGCAGGGGAGCGGCTGATATTACCATTGTGGAAAAAGATAATGTCATGTACGATTTTATAAAAAAGACGTCTGCAGAATTAGCATTGGAAAATTTTAAAATTGTAAAGCTGGATGTATTTCGTTTTATAGATACGGCAACAGAGCAGTACGATTTTATTTTTGCCGGCCCGCCTTATGCCTTAGCCACCATTGACGATTTGCCCATAAAAATATTTGAGAAAAAATTATTAAAACCCAAAGGCTGGTTTATTTTAGAACATACGCCAAGAAATGATTATAAAAAATTTGAGCATTATAAAACAGAACGAAATTACGGCACAACCATTTTTTCTATTTTTATAAATTAGATGTATATGGTTATCTTCTTTTAGTAAAACCACATCTTGCTTTACTTTTTATACTTTTACAAATTCAGTAGGAAAGATTTTAAAAGTAAATGTTTTATAATCTCACCTCCATTTAAAAGCAAAGTAGCTGCAGGGTTTATCAGTTGCATTACCGATGCCGTGAAGTTTCCCACTTTCCGCTATGTATAAATCGCCTGGGCCGCCGGTATAATTTTTCCCATCAATGGTCATTTCTGATTCGCCATCAATTATTAAAATTACCTCTGTATCGGTATGCTGATGCGGTGCATGGCTTGGGCCTTTTTGTTTAAGATAAGTAATATGCATTTCATAATTGTTGCACATGGCGGTAGGCCTGTCAAAATATTTACGGGCACCTTTGTTATTCATCTCTTTATAAACAAGAGAATCATAATTTAATAACAATGCACCGCCTGCTTTTACACTTCTTTCAATATCCATATTTTTTTTAGAGCGAAATTGCAAAACATAATAGGTGAGTGGGCCATTGCCAATATTTTCAAATGTTTGTGATTGCATTGGAGGTATTAAAATTACACTGCCTTTGCCCAATACAGCTGTTGTATCACCAATCCTGCATTTCATGGTGCCTTCTTTTATAATAATCAGTTCTTCAATATCTTTTTGTGTATGTGCAGGCTTTGGTAATGCACCTTTAAACTGGGTGGTAGCATGTATTGAAAAGTAGTCAAATTCTGCAGTGGTGCCTTGCAATAATTTACGGCTTTCACGCTGGTTGTCTTTTTTAACTGCCAGTTCATTCCAGCGATAAACACCTGAAGTAACTGGTTGCAGCTGTGCCATTGCATTTAAAGAAATGAACAGTAAAAATAACAGAAGGATATTTTTCATAATTAAATTTATTAAAGTTGCTAAGCTAAAGATAAATTATTTCTTACATCATCAAACGTTAGTATAGGATAAATACGGGGTGAATTTTAAAGCTAAACGCCCTGTTTGCAAACATATTACGGCAGTAAAGTTGCCTTGTATATTTTGTAAAATCGTAAACAATACTTAGTGCAAATAAAGAAAATAACTATGCTGTTTTACTAAGTATATTAATTTAAGATATTTTATTAACCAAATTGCCTGTTGGTATGGTTTTTGAAATTTAATAGAAAAATCCAACACTATGAGAGCTATATCCTTTTTGATTGTAGTTTGCCTTGCTTTTTTTATTTTACTTTTTACCACACTTACTTACATGTTGTCGGTTATTTTAAATTTGATTAATTAGCAACTGCATATCATTTTGCAGGTATCTGGTTTATAATAAATCAGGATGGAGTTTTGTATGCTATAGCAGGATCAAAAAGAAAACTTTTAGCGGTAAGGGCAGCGCTAATGGCTATTTATCGGCAGCAAATTTTTATACTGTTTATTAACACCAAAAGAAAGATTAAAAAAATCATCTATCATTTTTTTTAATAGCCCTTTTAAAAGCCCACCACTCAATATTGGTTTAATTTATTTTTTTGCAAAACTATTAATTAAGTAAATGGCAGCACCAATTTTTTGATGCTGCCATTATATTATTGGGGGTTAGTAAGCATTATCAGTAATCATTGTTCACAGTATCGGGCTTTTCGTGGGGCCCTGTAAATAAAGAAGGATCAATATTAAAATGACGGGTGTAGATATTTGATTGTTGAAACTGGTTTTTTAACCGCAATGCTGTTTCCTGAAATGATTTACCAACAGCAGTATGAAAATCGTTTAGTATAAGGCCATTAGCTTCTTTCATCATTTGCTCAGGATCATCTAAATAATAATATAAAACCGCAAGGTTAAAATAACTGGCATACCTTATTTTACGGTCGTGTTTTTTAGAACCGCTGTAAGTTGTTTTGATACTTTCAAAATAATCAATCACGGGTTTTAATTTTTCACGAGCTCCTTCAATTGATTTGTTGGCATCCATACTAAACAATACATCATTCATCAGTTGAAAAGCTTTCCTGTCATCATCATACTCCGGATGTTTCCTGCTGCCGATAACCCACATAAAATCATCAGTAGTTATTGCTGCAAAACCAAAATTATCGGTAATTCTTTCGCTCAGGTAATGCATTGCCCTGTTCACACAATTTCGGTAAAGTTCTTTTGTAATGCTTAATGAATTCAGTACAAAGTATCCTTCAGCTAATGGGCGTAATGCAAATTCAGGACTGTTATATACTTGCTTATACCGGCGGCTGGCCAGTTCTTCATCCATTATATGTATTCCTTTATAATCGGTTATTTGTGCAGTAGCTGCAAAAGTATATACCACCTCTTGATAATAAATAATTTTTGTACCTGTAACAATTCCATTTCTGTCTTTGGTAGTTATTGCTCTTTCTTTTATTGATACTGTTTCCGGAAGAAGGTCTTCCAGTTTTACCTGAATGTTAAGATGGCCATCTTGCCCAATTTTTCGCCAGCCTTCCAGCAAAACTGTATTTGCAGG
>NZ_JANPCM010000237.1:0-1537 GCF_031430955.1 Ferruginibacter sp. | reverse complement strand
AATTCTTTTTTATAAATAATTCTACGCCATAAGATTTTCCTTTACCCGTATGAACCAGTTTTTACATTTAGTGCCCAACAGCACTTCATCAATACCTACCGACATCTGGTTGAGCAGCAGCCCCAGGATTAAACCGCAATACAGTATTCAAATTGCGTTGGGGTTATTTAAAAATTTTAATGATAATACTATTGAAGCCAGTATTGAAGCGTATTATAAAACAATGGATAACCAGGTATTATTTAAAGAAGGTACAGAAATTTTACTGGCTACCAATCTTGACAGTGTAATAACATTCGGTAAAGGAAAATCTTATGGCGTAGAATTATTTATAAAAAAGAATTTTGGTAAACTAACCGGTTGGCTAAGTTATACCTGGAGCAAAACCACACAGCTATTTCCTGAATTAAACAGGGGATTAAGTTTTCCTTCATCGTTTGACAGGCGGCATAATTTTTCTTTAGTGGGCAGTTATGAATTAACCAAACACTGGACGGTATCAGCAGATTTTGTTTTCTATTCGGGCAAGCCATTTACTTTACCGGCTGGCCGCATTACGGTACCGGTTAATGGTTCGCTGTACGATGGCACTTTTTATGATTTTACCAGCCGTAATAATGTAAGGCTCCGTACATATCACCGGCTGGATATAAGTTTTTCCAATAAAAAAACAGTTAAGTTTTGGGGCAAAAAATATGAAAGGGAGTGGGTGTTTGGGGCATACAATATATATAGCCGCCTAAACCCCTATTTTGTTTACTTAACTACCAACTCCTTCACTAAACTGCCAGAAGCAAGGCAGGTTTCTCTGCTGCCCTTTATACCCAGCGTTAGTTTTAATTTTAAATTTTAAAATCATTTTTCATGAAGAAAATAATAAATTTACTGCTCATAGTTATCAGCATTATTTTTTGCTCCTGCGAAAAAACAATTACTATAACTCCGCCATCTTATCTCAGCAGGCCCTCTGTACAAAGTATGCTGGAACCCGATAGTGTACCCATTGTTTACTTTAACAGAACGGTTCCCTATTTTAATGAAAATTTATTATTCAGAGATTTAGTTATCCGCAACGCACAAATAAAAATACAAAGCAGCACAGGTACCGACAGTTTAAAATTAGATAGTGTGTACGACAAATCTTTTTGCCAGTATAATTATTATTACAAAGGCAATACACCTGTACAGCTTAATAAAACTTACACACTTACCATAAAAAATGGTGCCGATAATTATACCGCTACCTGCCAGACCAGCCATTTAAAACCTGTTATTGACAGTACAGGCTACATCCCGGAGTTTTTTGATTTATATGGTGGGCACGAAGGGGTGATTGTTTATTATAAAGATATCCCTTCGCAAATAAATTATTACCGGTACGAAATGGACAGGTATGTTGATACAAGTACCCTTCAGGCTTTTGTAAAAGTTAAAGCCAGCCCCTGTTTGGTGGGCAGGGATAGTGCTTTGTTTCATGAATTGGGGCGTTCTGTTTATGCAGATGAAGGGATAGTGCAGGGCCAGCAAATAAAAATTG
>NZ_JANPCM010000236.1:0-1703 GCF_031430955.1 Ferruginibacter sp. | reverse complement strand
TTTCTTTATTCAGGAGGCGTGGTAACCACTATTTATAAAACCGGCCAGCAGTGGGATGCCCCAAATGGCTGGGCACCTTTACAATGGATGACGTACAAAGGATTAATGAATTACGGCTTTACGGAATTAGCAATAACCTTAAAAAGTAACTGGCTTTCCAATTGCGAAAAAGTTTTTGCCGAAACAGGTAAAATGATGGAGAAGTATAACGTAATGGATACAACCGTTACTGCCGGTGGTGGAGAATACCCCAACCAGGATGGTTTTGGCTGGACGAATGGGGTGTATTTAAAAATGAAAAGCGAATAAAAAAAAGGTGAAGCTCCAGCTTCACCTTACCGGTGCCCACGAAAGGAATCGAACCTTCACACCCTTGCGAATGGCAGATTTTGAGTCTGCTGCGTCTACCAATTCCGCCACATGGGCTTACTTGTTTATTGGTTAATTTGTTAAATAGTTTATTAGTAACCTTTATTTGCATACCAATTAACTAATAAACCAGTAAACTGATTAACCAATCAGGGCTGCAATATTACGCTATCCGTCTATTCTGTCCAAAATACGCTGCAGGTATTTTTTTTTGTAATAGTATTCTTTTACTTTAAGCAGTTCTACGGTAGAAGTGGTTTCGGCACTAAAATTTTCTATACTATTTTTTACAGGTTCGTAAATTTCTGTTTCAAAATCATTTATCTGTTGTTGTGAATTTGCCGAAAGTTCCTCATTCAGTTCCATTACTTCCATTAAAAATTCGGGTGGCAGCTGGTATTTTTCTTCTTCTTCCAAAAGGCCTTTTAACTGCAGCACATATTTTATAGTTTCGTTTTCGTTTTTTAAAACTTTTAAGGCTTTATTAATTTGAGAAGATTTTTCCAGCGCTTCGCTTTGTTCATGTTCTGTGGCCTGAGTAAAAAAATCGGGGTGAAATTGCTTTTGCAATTCAAAATATTTTTTGGCAAGTGTATTTTTATCAACCTGTAAACTTACCGGTATATCAAACAGTTCAAAATAATTCATAAGGCAAATTTCAAATTAAAGACATTTTTAAGTTTTTTATTTAATTAGTAAATTTAAAATTACTGTTTAATACTAAAATTCAATTCTAAAATTTAATTCCCCTTCAGGGGATAGGGGCAAATTAATTAACTTGCCGCCTAAACAATACGATTGATGCTGACAATTGGTTTAATAAGAGAAGGTAAAATACCTGCGGATAACAGGGTGGCACTTACGCCGGCGCAATGCAAATGGCTGCATAAAAATTTTGATACCATACGTGTGGTGGCACAGCACAGCGATACCAGATGCTTTATGGATAAAGAATACGCCATGGCAGGTGTGGAAGTTAGAGAAGATATTTCGGGTTGCGATGTGCTGATGGGCATTAAAGAAGTACCGGTTGAACAACTGATACCCGGTAAAACTTATTTACTTTTTTCTCATACTAAAAAAGAACAGGAACACAATCGAAAATTATTTCAGGCTATTATAAAAAACAACATTACGCTAATAGATTACGAGTGCTTAACGCATGAAGATGGGCAGCGTATTTTAGGCTTTGGTTTTTTTGCAGGCATTGTTGGGGCACACAATGGCATGATGGCTTATGGAAAAAGAACGGGGTTGTTTAATTTAAACAGGGTGTATCAGCAAAAAGATTACCGTAATTTAATTCATACTTATTTTGGATTAAAATTACCTAA
>NZ_JANPCM010000235.1:0-3655 GCF_031430955.1 Ferruginibacter sp. | reverse complement strand
CGGCAGTTTTTACATAGAACATTAAAAAACGGTCGAGGTATTTAATGCAGGTTTCTTCATCAATATCTGTAGCTAATAAAATGGCATGTTGTGGTTTGCTGCCGCCATTGCCGCATACATACAGGTTCCAGCCTTTTTCGGTGGCGATGATGCCAAAGTCTTTACTTTGTGCTTCGGCACATTCTCTTATGCAACCGCTAACACCACCTTTTAATTTATGTGGCAAACGCAATCCTCTATATCTTTCTTCTACCTTAATTGCAAAACTAACACTGTCGTGTAGCCCAAACCTGCACCAGGTGCTGCCTACGCAACTTTTTACGGTACGCAAACTTTTTCCGTAAGCATGACCGCTTTCAAAACCAGCATCAATCAGTTCTTCCCAAATGCTAGGAAGGTCAGATAAATGTGCACCAAATAAATCAATGCGCTGGCCACCGGTAATTTTTGTGTAGAGGTTATATTTTTTTGCTACCTGCCCGATAACAATTAATTTATCAGGTGTAATTTCTCCACCGGGAATACGGGGTACCACAGAGTAGGTACCACCTTTTTGAATATTGGCTAAGAAACGATCATTACTGTCCTGGGCAGTATCATTTCCTTTCTTTAAAATAATTTCGTTCCATAAACTTGCTAAAATAGAAGCCACCGGTGGCTTGCATAATTCGCAACCATCACCTTTGCCAAACATATTCAGCACTTCATCGTAAGTTTTTAATTTATTTATTTTTACGAGATCAAACAGCTCCTGGCGGCTGTAAGCAAAATGCTCACACAATACATTATGTACAATTTTTCCTGATGCTTTCAGTGTATAAGTTACCAGGTCTTTTATCATTGGCACACAACCACCACAACCAGTACCCGCTTTGGTACATTTTTTTATGGCATCAACGGTTTCGCAATTACTTTCCGTAACACTGCTGCATATCATTCCTTTTGTAACTGCTTCGCAACTGCATATCAATGCCTCATCCGGTAAGCTGGTAACACCTGCTCCTGCTGCTTCTTCGCCGCCACGGCTTCCTAAAATAATATCTTCAGGATTTTGGGGAAGTACTACTTTATTTTTTACTGTTTGCAGCAGCATATTGTATTGATCTGCATCACCCACTAAAATGCCGCCCAATAAAGTTTTGCCATCGGCGCTTATATTAATACGCTTGTAAACTACTTTGTTGGTATCGTTAATAGCAATAGAAGTAATGCCATCGCCATTGGCAAACGGATCACCAAAGCTGGCTACATCTACACCAATTAATTTTAATTTGGTGCTCATGTCGTAGGCTTTAAAGACCTCACCCCCCGCCCTCTCCAACGGAGAGGGAGCTTTGGACTCTGCGAATTCAGTAAGCTCATTCAATGTATTGGAGGCTGCGAAAGTCCCTCCCCGGGAGGGATTTAGGGAGGCTAGGTTTGCCGCTACCACATTTGCCATCTCGTAACCCGGAGCAACCAAGCCATAAATCATTCCTTCAAACAAAGCGCATTCGCCTATGGCATAAATATTTTCATCGCTGGTTTGTAATTTTTCGTTCACCACAATACCCCCTCTTGTACCCACTTCCAGTCCGCAAAGTTTTGCCAGTTCATCACGGGGTTTAATACCTGCAGAAATTACCAGCATGTCCACTTCAATTTTGCTGTCGTTGGCAAACTGCATTCCTGTTATACAATCATCGCCTAAAATTAGGGACGTATTGGTGTTGGTTAAAATTTTTAAACCCAGTGTTTCTAATTTTGCTTTCAGCACATTGCTACCCACTTCATCAATCTGCCTTGGCATAAGTCGTGGGGCAAATTCTATTACAGAGGTATCGGTAACACCCAAATCAATCATAGCTTTGGCAGCTTCCAGGCCTAAAAGCCCGCCACCAATAACAGCGCCTTTTGTTGCTTTTTTAGCCCAGGCGGCCATCATTTCCAAATCCTCAATAGTTCTATATATAAATACACCATTTTTTTCCGTACCGGGAATTGGGGGAACAAAAGCTGCAGAACCTGTTGCCAGAATTAAGACATCGTAAGGAACAGTAAGCCCTTTATGGGAGTCAACGGTTTTTTCTGTTCTGTTGATTTGTGCAATGGGATCGCCAAGATGAAGAGTGATATTATTTTCGGCATACCAACTGGCCGGTGCCATTAAAAGTTCTTCGGCAGATTTGCCCGCAAAGTATTCACTTAGGTGAACCCTGTCGTAGGCTGGTCGAATTTCTTCGCCAAAAATGGTGATATTGAAAGAGGAGTTAGAAGATTTGGCTATAAGTTTTTCACAAAACTTGTAGCTTACCATTCCGTTGCCAATTATTAGTATATTCATGCTGCAATTTTTAAATATTGAAAGTTGCAGCAAGCAATCGAATTATAATTAAATATATCTAACTTATTTTATGATGATAGTTATAAAATAGCTTATAAAATATATTTTATATCATAAAAATAAGGATTAAATTTTAAAAAAACAAATCTTTTTTATTAAATAATAAATATAGAAATAATTATAATGTTTATAAAAATTAACGAATACATATTGTAATGCAATGACTGTGAATATTTTATTATAAATTTGAGGGCACTTAATTAAAAAAGGGTAAAATGGTATTAAAAAAACATAAATGTGATTTAAAGAGTTGTACGCTCTGCTTATCCTGCAATAAAGAATGGTTGCCTGCAATTGATGCCAACAGAAAGGTATTTCATTTAAAAAAAGGGGAGCTGCTGTTTAAAGAAGGCGATGAGGTGAGGGGAATGTTCTTTATTCATTCGGGTTTGATTAAAGTGCATAAACGTTGGGATGAGGAAAAAGAAATGATATTACGTTTTGCTAATAAAGGAGCAATTGTGGGGCACCGTGGGCTAGGCAGTGATACTGTTTATCCAGTATCGGGCACGGCACTGGCAAGTACTGAAGTTTGTTTTATTGATATGGATTTTTTTACGGCTACATTAAAAGTAAATCCCGATTATATGTATAAGCTGCTGATGTTTTTTGCAGCAGAATTAAAAGAATCGGAAAAGCGTATGCGAAACCTTGCCCACATGAGTACTAAAGGCCGGATTGCTTATGCATTAATAAGTTTACAGGAAAAATTTGGTACGGATGAAAACGGATATTTAAATATTGTTTTATCCCGCCAGGATTTAGCCTCTTACACCGGTACCACTTATGAAACTTTATTTAAGATGATGAATGAATTTTCTACAGAAAATATTTTACGTTTTTCTGAAAAGAAAATTGAAATAATGAGCGCTAAAAAATTGGCCCTAAGTTTTAAGGGGCAGGAATAAAAAAATTCACAATTACAACTGTGGATTTTTTTTATTTACTGTTGATGTTAGTTATGCTTTTTTATTACAGTTAAACATCCATTGTACACCAAATTTATCGGTACAGCTGCCAAAGTAAGCACCCCAAAACATATCCTGCAAATCCATTTCTACTTTGCCAGCTGCTGAAAGGGCATCAAATAAATTTTTAGTTTCTGCTCTTGTATCGGGTTCTAAGTTTATATAAACATTGTTACCAAAGTTTACTTTAAAACCAAATTCTTCTGGCGCATCTGTGCCCATTAGTATGTGGCCACCTGTTATGGCAAGTTCTACATGCATCACTAAGTTTTTTAAATCGTCACTTATTGTTGGCATTCCTTCC
>NZ_JANPCM010000234.1:0-3166 GCF_031430955.1 Ferruginibacter sp. | reverse complement strand
CTCTTGCGGCTAATGCTGTGCTTATCTTTCTTGCTATTTTACTTTTTATTATTTCATTTTTAGTAGCCGGTTCCGAAGTTGCTTTTTTCTCACTTACGTTTAAAGATATTAATCTGCTTAAAACCAAGCAGCAGCCTGCATACCGGCGCATTGTTAATTTGCTGGAACATCCAAAGACATTACTGGCTTCCATGCTAATTGCCAATAGCTTTGTAAACATTGGTATTATTTTAATCTCCAACCTTTTAATTGATGACTGGATTACAGGCATGCAGTTTAATTTTTTTACAGTTTTTTTAATTAAAGTAGTAGCAGTTACAATTTTACTGGTTTTATTTGCCGAAGTATTACCAAAAATTTGGGCCACCCACCATAAAGTATGGTTTGCTGCAACAGCCTCTTTAATTGTAGAAATATTTACCAGTATTTTTTACCGCTTCAGCAAACGTATGGTTAGGTGGAGCGATGGTATTGAAAAGAAATTTTCTTCGGATAACACCGCTGCAATGGACAGCAGCCATTTAGATTATGCCATTGATCTGCTGCCCGACCACGAAGCAACAGTGGAAGAAAAACAAATTTTAAAAGGAATAAGGAAATTTGGCGATACTACTGTTAAACAAATTATGCGTACACGGCTTGATGTAAGTGGCATAGATATTAACAGCAGTTTTGTAAATACAATAAAAAAAGTAGAAGAGTTGCATTACAGCCGCTTACCGGTGTATAAAAATAATTTAGATGAAGTGGTGGGCATGCTGCATACAAAAGATTTATTACCGCACTTAAACGAAGCCGATAATTTCGACTGGCATACACTGATGCGGCAACCGTATTTTGTACACGAACAAAAATTGATTGAAGATTTGCTGCAGGAATTCCGTAACCGCAGAAATCATTTTGCTGTGGTGGTGGATGAGTTTGGCGGCACATCGGGCATAGTAACGCTGGAAGATATTATGGAAGAAATAATTGGAGATATAAAAGATGAATTTGATGATGAAGAAAGTGTAAATAAAAAAATTGATGACTTTACCTATATTTTTGAAGGTAAAACAATGATTAACGATGTGTGCAAGGCTATGAATTTGCCGGTAGATACTTTTGATAATGTACGGGACGACAGTGATTCACTTGCAGGGTTGGTTTTAGAAATCGCCGGCGAATTTCCACAGGTAAATGAAGAAATAATTAGCGGCGATTTTACCTTTTTACCTTTAGAGATAAATAAAAACAGGATAGATAAAGTAAAAGTTATTATTAAACAAACCGAGGAATAATTAAACACTAAATATTCAATGTTCTATTTTAAATATTCTTTAAGAATACTACATACAATATTCAATGAAAAATATTTACGGTTTTTCAAATCTGTTCGCCAGCTTCAAACTCTTTATTACCTTTTGCCAATTGCCTTTTGCTTATTCCTTTTTTCTTGCAACTCAACATACACGTCTAAGAAAAAAGGATATTATAAAATTGATTTTCCCGAAAGAAAATATATCAGTTTTCAGCAGGAGGGTTTTCCTTACACTTTTGAATATCCTGTATATGCAAAAGTTATTAAAGACAGTACTTATTTTGACAGCAACCCCGAAAATCCTTACTGGATAAATATTGATTTTCCACAGTTTGGCGGAAGGATTTTTTTAAGTTATAAAATTATTGGCGGTAAAGCCATTTATAAATTAAAGCAGCAAAACGGAACTTACAAAGATTCGGCGGGCATTAATAAATTCGACAACATGGTAGCCGATGCTTATAATCTTACCAATAAAAACCAGGCCATTACCACTTCCATTACAGACAGTGTGATGCATACGCCCAATGGCATTACCGGTATATTTTTTAAAGTGGGCGGTAATGCTGCAACAGCCAAGCAGTTTTTTTTAAGCGACACTACAAAAAATTTTATACGTGGTGCTTTGTATTTTGACGTAACACCCAATGCAGATTCCTTAAGGCCGGTGCAGGATTTTTTGCAAAAAGATATTGAACATATAGTAAACAGTTTCCGCTGGACGAATAAAGCTGCAGGCGCAGAAAAATTGCCTGCAGCAAATGCCATTCCGATACAAATTAAAAGCACAAAATAATAATCTACTTATTTTCTTTTTTCACTTCTGCCACAAGCTTTACATCTTCAATAACTTTAGGTACAATCCTTCCTCTTGAAAAATTGGAGAACTTAAATCCACGAACGTATATTTTACTTTTTTTGGAAGTTTTTGTTTTGGCTTTTGCCACGGATGCTTTATCGGAAACAGCTTCATTTTTTATTGCCGTTTCGGTAAGCGGTACCGTGGTAATTGTTTCTTCTTTACTTTCTAATAAAGGGGTTTCTTCTTTGTACATTTTTTCTAAAGTGCCATTGCTTTTAGTGATGTAATAATCAACAACACCATACACACTTGCTGCCGAAAAAAGGCCGATACCTGCATAAATAATTGCTCTCATGTTTTTTGTTTTAAATGATGGAAATTTGGTTTAAGAATTTTTATTATACCAATTAGATATTGAATCTATCCGATTAAAAAAATGTCAGGTTGAGCTTGTCGAAACCGGTGCAATAGTCAACCCGTCTTCGACAAGCTCAGGCTGACAGTCTGATTTCAATGTCTAATTGGTATTAGTTAGCAATAAATGTTTTTAAATAAAATTTACTTTTTCTGAAAATAAAATATTCTGCCACCAGCATATTACCCAGAACACTTATCCAGAGCGATATTTCGTAATTATACAGATGATCTACCCCATAGTAATCAAACAGCATATGATAAATCCTAAAAGTAACTGCTGTCATTGCCATGCTGTAGCTGCGTAGCATCCAGTTTTTATGTGCCAGCACATTTTTTACTTTTATGGTTTGTAAACCTTTAGCGGTGCTGAAAAACCAATAAACTGCCATAAACATAAACAGCATCCGCTCCCAAAAACTTCCTTTTGCAAAAAAACTCATGTACAATCCGGTAGGCGCACCAATTATTAAAACCACCAGCACATAAATTTTCCCCATCCAGATATGTATTACTTTTCTTTTCTTTAAAATATAAGTGGAGAATTGTGTAAGGGCAGCAATAATGCAAAACATACCTGCAAAAATGTGTGTATAAAAACTGAATTTATAAACTGGTTTTAAAAACAGCAGAGCCCGCTCTTCTATAAA
>NZ_JANPCM010000233.1:0-8462 GCF_031430955.1 Ferruginibacter sp. | reverse complement strand
TCACCACTGTCCATGCGCTCTTGTTCCTGCCCCATACTTACTGCATCGGTAATTTGTTGCTCCTTTAATTTTCTTACTTCTACCAGGCTGCTTTCCAATTTTATTTTTTCAGTGATATCATTACCTAAAGTTAGCACTGCTTTTTTACCATTGTAATTTATAATGTGCGATGATATTTCTAAAACTAAAGAAGAACCTGTTTTAGTTTTGTGATGGCGCTGCAATGTTTTTTTTATAAATGAATCATCCTTAACTTCCTGAAACAGCTCTAAAAAAAAGATGGATTCTTCTTTAGGATGAATGTCGGGTATAGTAAGGCGTAAAAACTCTTCTCTCGGATATCCGTATAGTTGTACAGCAGTTTCATTTACTTCAACAATTTTTAAATCATTAATATCCCAAATTATAATGCTCGATGGATTATTATTAAATAAATAGCGGTAACTCTCTTCTGATGCTTTTAATAATTCTTCGGATATTTTATGTTCAAGAATAATGGTTAAGATATTCTTTGCCCTTTCAATGGTTTTTTCTTCTTCTTTTGTGGGTGTTTTTATCTCTTTATAATAAATGGCAAAGGTACCCAGTACCACATTTTTTGAATTTATTATGGGAAAAGACCAGCACGACCGTAAACCGGCAGTAAGGGCATATTCTCTATAATCTGCCCATCTTATATCATTTTCAATATCTGCAACAATTACTTTTTGTTTTTTAAAAGCAGCAGTACCGCAGGAGCCTGTATTTTCTCCAATTACAGCACCTTCAATTACACTGCAATATTCTTGAGGTAAAGACGGGGCCGCCCAATTATATAAACTGTTATCCTTCAATTTTAATACTGAGCATAGCATACCAGGGTGAATTTTTTCTATTTCCTTCAGATAATGCGATAGGTTGCTTTCTATTTTACTGTTGTATGCTGCAGTGCTTTCTAAAAATTCTTTTTCAATTCTTTCTAATTCTTTTAATCGTTTAGTTTCTGTAACATCCTTAAAAAAAATAGAGAAACCAGTTTCTGAAGGATAAATATTTATCTCCAGCCAAACATTGGCAGGTTCATAAAATTCTTCAAAATGAACAGATATTTTATTCTCAAGTATTTTTTTATTTTTAAAATAAGATAGATTTTTTTTTGCCCCGGTATAAAACTCCCAAAAAATTTTTCCGGTAATTTCTTCTTTTTTTATGCCCGATATTTTCTCCACTTCCCTGTTCCAGTATTTAACTCTCCAGTTAAAATCAACAGAAAAAAAACCATCAGTTATACTGGCTAATACCTGCTTTAGCTCCCACGCCGATTTTTTTTGTTCGCTTAAATTGGTAATTAAAGTACTGGTTCTTTGCTCTCCCTGGGCATTAATAAAAATTGCAGAGAAAATTTCTATAGGAAAATGGTCACCATTTTTTTTAATTCCTGTTGTAATTGTTTTTAAAAAACCGTTTTTATCAGGGTGTTGTAAAGCTTCCTGAAAATTACTGTCTGTGTAGTCAATAATATCTTTCTGCCGAATTACCTTAAACTCTTCTGCAGTATAACCAAATAATTTACATGCAGCTTCATTACTTTCTGCAATACAACCATTTTCACCAGGGATGGTTGTAAAAAATGCACTTAATGAATTTTCAGTAAATGTTGTATGTTTTTCTTCGTCTTGGTCAAACGAATAGCCGGAACTATCCCCGGCAGAAGTAGAAATAGCATTAATATTATTCATTACAGGCCTTTATTAAAATGCAGCTATTGGTTAATAGATATTGTAAAAAGAACGGATTTTGAGCTTTTACAGGTATAAATGGTTAAAAACAAGCTACAAAAAATTTGGTTAAAGAATATCCGCAAGTTATATTGTCTTTAATTTTTAAACGATGGCAATAAATCCCATCTTTTGTAGAATTTTTTCTATCTTTATTTACCTTAAAATACTAAATCGTACTTACTTTGAAAAAATTTTTAATTATCGATGATCATGTAATTGTTCGCTCGGGAATGAAACTCCTTCTTTCCGAAATATATAAATCTTCTGATATTCACGAAGCTTGTGATGGGGATACTGCCACCCAAAAATTAAAAGAGAATACCTACGATTTGATTATGATGGACATTCAGATGCCCAAAACAGATACGTTTGGTTTAATGGAATATATACACATCAGGTATCCAGAAGCTAAAGTGCTTATCTTTTCTGTAAATGCAGAAAATACTTATGCCAAAAGGTTTATGAAGGCAGGTGCTTACGGATTTGTATCTAAAGAATCGCCTCTTGAAGAAATAATTAAAGCCATTAACCTGGTGCTTAACAACAGAAAATATATCAGCGAGACCCTCGCTTATAAAATTGCCGAAGATTCAATTTCAGGTAGAACGGATAACCCTTTTAATAAACTTTCTCCCCGGGAGTTTGAAATTGTGGCTTTGCTTTTGAATGGTAAAACAGTCAGCGATATATCCCAAATACTAAATATCCAGGTTTCAACAGTGGGTACCCACAAAGCACGTTTGTTTGAAAAACTAAACGTAACTAATATACTGGAACTAAAAGAACTGGCTACAGTTTATAAAGTATAGTTAGTAAAAATAGATTTCCTTTTCTTCTTTCTTCAATTTCTGGCAAGTACAGCCATTAATTTAAAAAATAATAGAAATTTTTCTACATAAGATTTGTAGATAAGTCTACATTTTATCATTATTTAATTATTGATTTTTACAGTCATAATATTATTTGGTATATCCATTAGCCAAATAATAAAAAATATCCTAATTCAAAAACTTTTATGATTAAATCCTCTACCCGAAAGATCAGCATCTATCTTAATGTAGATGAAAGCAGTATCAGGGATTATTTTAACCCACACGACCCGGCAAGATTAGAAAGAAGACAGCTTGGCCAGGAATTTCAAAATTATCTTAACGATTCGGTAGCCTGCGCCGGAAGGCATACAGTTATTGATTACAAAATTTTTTGCAGCGAATCGGGCAGTATGAGGTTTATTGTAGAACCCCTTATGAGAACAATACGCCGCCATTTTCAAATAAAAAAAATGCTCAAAGAAGTTGAGTTTCATAATTTCAAAAAGAAAAATTATATCCTGCTTTGTATAAGCATATTGGTGGTAATGTTTTGCCAGGGTATTCTTCCTAACCTTTTCGGGCAAGATCCTCGTATTCACTCCATGTTCAGCAATGCTATTGATGTATTTAGCTGGGTAGTGCTTTGGAAACCTATTGAGCGCCTGATATTTTACTGGAACCCTTTTCTTAAAGAAATATTATTGCTTGACAAATTGCAAAATGCAAAAGTAAAAATTGTAGAAAGTGAAGAAGAACTCGTTAATCATCATATGGAGCATTATGATGCAGCATAATACTGCAGCACAAAGCAAATCTGGTATTGAAAATTATAATTTTTTCGGTAGTGGTCAGGCTTATGTATGGATGCCGGTATTGCATCACCAGGGTAAAAACGGCGTTTATACGGAGCTGAGGTATAATTACGAAGATCTTAAAACAGCATCAGTTTACTTAGGTAAAAATTTTGGTAAAGAAAGTAAAGTCAGTTACAGTATTACCCCAATGGTGGGATGGGTATTTGGAAATTTTAATGGAGGTGCTTTAGCAATGAACATGGATATAGAGTATAAGAAAATATTTATTTCAACACAAAACCAATATACAATTAGTAAAGATGATATTAATAATAATTTCTTTTTTAACTGGACAGAACTGGCCATTCTGCCAAAGCCATGGTTTTATGCCGGCATTAGTACACAGCAAACCAAAATGCATGGTGCAGCATTTGAAAATGAATACGGGCTTTTAGCAGGCTTTGTCATAAAAAAAATAACTATCCCTGTGTATGTTTTTAATCCTTTAAATAAAAACAGGAATGTTATTATTGGAATAAATGCAGAATGGTAAGCTAAAAATAAAATCTACAATAAAACCGGTTACCGCAAAATAATAATTATGAAAACAGCGATATTATTTTTTTTTGTTTTTGTTTTACTTTTTTTTATTAATTGCTGTTTAATGATGTAGATAAGTGTGCAGAAAAACTGATAATATAAACAATATTAAATTAACAGTAATTGAAGAAAATGTTTTAGCGGATACAGTACTGATTTTTAATTGTACAAAACCAATAATCCAATTATACAAAACTAATAATCCAATTAGTTAGTCAATAATCAATAATTTAATTATGAAAAATCTATTTACTATTGCTGTTCTTCTGTTTAGTATCTGTGCAAAGGCACAGGTTAAGATAGGGGATAACCCCGCTGCAATCAACAGCAATTCGCTGCTTGAACTGGAAAGCACCAACAAAGGATTTCTTCCACCAAGAGTGGCATTAAACAGCCTGGCTTCTGCAGCTCCGCTTACGGGTACGGTGCCTGCAGGTATGCTCGTATTCAGCTCCGGCGGCACATTAAGTAATGGCTATTATTATTGGGATGGAACTGTATGGAAATCGTTGGCAACAGGAAATGTGAATGTTGTAAGCAAATCGGCAACCACCACATTAACAAAATCAGAAACATTTGTGTTGGCGAGTAATGATATTACTTTAACCCTGCCGGGAATAACTGCGGCGGATAATGGATTTGAAATTACTGTAAAAAATATTGGATCTCATACCGATTTAATAACGGTTATCGGAAGCGGAGCTGCTACTATGGACGGACGCACCAATACATACCTTTCGAAATATATGGCGCAGAGCTATGTGGCAACAGGAGGTAACTGGGTAATTAAACAAGCAAAGAAATTTACAGAAAATTTATTAATAGTTGCTGAAAATGAAAGCTGGACGACCATTCAGGAAGCTATTGATTTTCTCAATGTACACATGTTTGGTAATACAATTATAAAGCTTTCCTTTTCTACTTATGACATTGGGTCAACTATTAATATTAATTTACCCTATACTTTAACCCTGCAGGGTTTATCGTACGGTACTGTCAACATTAATGCAGCAAGCGGGTTGGCTAATAAACCTATGTTCAGGTGCTTGTCTGAGTGTTATTTTAAAATGCTGACTTTTGATGCATCTACATTATCAAACTACGGAACTGCTGCAGGTGAAGATGCCATAAGGTTTTTGGGCAGCGGAACTTATAATGAAGTGAAAGATTGTTCATTCGACAGGTTTTATAATACCATCACCGATTCAACCAATGCCGAACTTTGGGTATTTGAAACAGATATATCCAATGCGCAAAGAAACGGCATACTGGTTCATGGAGCTTTACCCGGTGTGATATTAAAAGTAGCAGAGAGCGATTTTATTAATTGCAAAAAAGGTATTAACCTGGATAAAGGCAGTGGGGCCACTATCCAGTTGGCATCGGGAGGGTATTATAATTCTTCCGCCACTGATACAGCCATTACTTACAGGCCTTCCAGCTTTACTGCATTTGCCAGTATTTCCATTACCGGAAATACATGGAATAATACAGGAAAATATATTGAAGGTTTTGATTTTACCCGAACTGATGGCAGAGATGCCAATGCCATATTGGTAAGCAATGCAGGTATTGGTGATAAAAAACCCTATTGCTTTATTAATGTTTTAAATAGCAATACGACTAAAACAATAACTACAGCCAATACCTGGTATAAAGCAGACTGGGGAGCTAACACAGCTTTCACCACCTGTAAATGGACAATAGTTGATAACAAAATAACCTACCAGCCTGTAAACAAACGTAATGGCATTTACACCATTGCCGGCAACCTTTCGGTTGATAAAACTAACAGTGTAATTTCAATTGGCATTGTAAAAAACGGGGTAGCCACAACAAGGTATGGCGAAACAACACTCAGGATTACTACAGCCAACCAGCCATTTCAGTTTTCTTTTGTTGTATTTCTTGAAGACATAGTGGCAGGAGATTATTTTGAAGTGTATTATACTTCTGCAGGTAGCGGCGATGTTATAAAAATCCAGGATATACAGTGGCTGGCAACTACACAATAATATTAAAAACAGTTTCTCCGCTTATAGATAATGTTTTCAAAATTACTGATAGCGTTATACTTAAGACATCCTGTAAAATACCAAATATGAAAATAAGAATATTACCTGTAGCACTGCTTCTTTTTTGTATGGATATAAATGCACAGGAGGCGTTAACCAACACTGGTAACCTGCAAATTTATACCGGAGCTGAAGTAGTTGTTTTTGGCTCATTTAACAATGCATCTGGCGCAGCACTTACTAATAACGGCAGGCTGTATGTAAGCCAGAACATTACAAATAACCAGGCATCAATGGCAGCGGGTACGGGAACTTTGTATTTAAATGGTACTGCTACACAAACTATTGCAGGGTCTCAAACTTTTAAAACATTTAATCTTGTTACCAATAACAGCGCAGGCTTTACTTTAAATAATAACCTTAGTGCAAGTGGGCTGCATACTTATACAGCCGGACTTATCACTCCATCGGCTGCACCAAATTTTATGATTTATGAATCAGGCGCATCTTATACCGGCGATAACGACAGTAAACATGTAAACGGATGGGTTAAAAAAAACGGTAACAGCGATTTTATTTTTCCAGTGGGCAACGGAACTTACGAAAGAACTATTGCATTAACCAACCTTACAGCAACAAGTGAGTTTAATGTAAAATACTTTGACGGACCAACCCCAAATACCAGCAGTCTTTTTCCTCCATTGGTATTAGTAGATGTAAATGAATACTGGACGATTAATAAAATAAGCGGTGGCAGTGCAATGGTGGCAATGAACTGGGATAACAGCAAAGTACCTGTGCCGCAGGTGCTTACTTCAAATATAAGAGCTGTGTATTACAATGATAGTTTTTGGGCAAGTATTGGCGGCACCGGTACAGGCAATACTGCCACTACAGGTGCTGTTACATCAAACAGTGTATCGGCATTTAATAATACGTTTACCCTTGGCAGTGTAGCTTATGTACTGCCTCTTAACATTGTTAGTTTTGATGGAAAGCGTAATGGAACTTATAACAAACTTAACTGGACAATTAATAACGAAACAGGTGTAAAGCAATACCAGTTGCAACGCAGTAATGATGCAGTTAATTTTACAACTATTAATGTACAGGCTGCTAAAAATAATGGAGGCATTGAATTATACGCTTATGATGATGTTGCAGCAATGCAGGATAAAGTGTATTACCGGCTACGTTGTGTAAATAATAATGGAGAAATTTTATATTCAGGCATAGTGGTTATTGCACAATCTGCAAACGACCGTAAAGATTTTTATGTAATTAAAAACCCGGTTGCTGAAAAGATTGATATTTATGCAGCTGCAGCAATAAAAGGCACTTATACTTATACACTTACAAATAATGCCGGGCAAATTGTACAAATCGGTAAACTGGATATAAGAAACGAAGGCGTTTACACCATCAATTTACAAAACTACTTATCATCGGGTATGTATGTGCTTGTAGTATCAAATGGTGAAAATGTCCTACAAAAAAATATTTTAAAAGACTAATAAATTTTCTCTGCATAGCTTTTTTTAAAAGCAGTTTAATGGAATAGTACAGCACAGCGGGGGTTTTCTAATTCCTGCTCTTTTTATTTTCGTCCTTTACCAAATAAAAATTAACGTGGAGAAATTTAAAAGAGAAGTATCATGAAGTTTTTGAGCGTTTACTCAGCGGTCTCTTTTCGGCAGCGATAAAAATAATGTTACCATTCAAAATATAACTCCCCTGTTTTATTTTGCCTTAAAAAAAGTAGCTTCGTAAAAAATACATTTTATGGAGTTAAAAGAACAATTTGAAAAAGCCGCTGCGGATAGCAAAAACTTACCTGCTAAGCCCGATAACGAAACCTTGCTGCAACTGTATTCTTTGTATAAACAGGGAACAGAGGGAGATGTAAACACCGAAGCTCCCAGCAACCCTTTTGATTTTGTCGGCAAAGCAAAATACGAAGCCTGGTCATCAATAAAAGGAAAAACAAAAGAAGCGGCGATGGAAGAGTATGTAGCGTTGGTGGAAAAGTTGAAGGGGGTAAACGCATAGTTATAAAATAAGTTCTTTGATTTTTTGACTATTATCCCGGCGGTATGATAATGACGGGACGAAAATATTCCGCTGGAAGTGGATACAGGTATGGGTTTAATGGACAAGAGAAAACACCTGAAATATTTGAAGGTAGCACAACTGCAATGTATTGGGAATACGACAGCAGAACAGGAAGGCGTTGGAATGTTGACCCAGAAGTAAAAGATGCCGAAAGCCCTTATGCTACTTTTAGTAATAATCCGATTTTCTTCTCAGACATTTTGGGAAATACTCCAGGAGCTCTGCAACCAGGTCCAAAACAACCAGAGCCTGTAAACCTCAGTGCAAGCCAAACCTCTGCAGCAATAACTACAGCCTTATTTGCTATACATGCAAACACAATGGAAAAGCGAAATTATTTCGTTTCCTCAATGGCAAAAGAAAGTAAAC
>NZ_JANPCM010000232.1:0-6016 GCF_031430955.1 Ferruginibacter sp. | reverse complement strand
CATGTGGCCTAAGGAGATAGCAAAATTATTACCGGGCCAAAGGGTTGATACGAATTATTTATACACTGTTTACGGTCCTCCTAAACAATTTATTTTAAAAACATGCAGAACGTTACAAGAAGATAATCAAAAAAAGGAAATGGAAAAAAGAAAGAGAGAAGATGCTTTGGAAAAATGGCAGCCAAAAAATCTGGCGGGCCAAATACAAAAATATTATAACCCTTCAGCCATAACAAATTTGGGCTGGATAAATTGCGACCGGTTTTATCAATATAGTCCTCCAGCGGAAATTGAAATTGATTTACCCATTACATTTAATAAGGGAACCATTCAATACTTTGTCATCTTTAAAAATTTCAACGGCTTAATCAATGGTAAACTGGAGTTTTCTGAAGGTGAAAATATTTCATTGAAAAACTTACCTGCTGGCGAATCAATTACTTTAATTGCATTCACAAAAAACAACGGGCAGCTTTTTCACTGCAAAGAAGAATTTGTAATTCAGAAAAATAAACCTGTAAAGCTTTACTTTAAAAATATCTATGCAGAAGAAATGAATAAAATATTTGGTAAGAATGTGAGGATATAATTTTCCTACAGCTTTATTTCCTCATCACTGTCATCAAAAAAATGAAACTCGGTAAGATGATAATTGGTATTTTGCTGAAGCTTAATCTTTTGTTTGAATTTGCGTTTCCATTTACTCAGTTTAGAGTTAAAGAAAATGCCTTTGGTAAGATAAGCGTATAAAATAGGATGTACTTCTACAGTTAATCCTTTATGCTTTTGCATAATGAGGTAGTTTAAATTCTTTTCTATCTCATCTTCCAATATTAATGTAGAAGAAATTTTGCCGGTGCCTTCGCAACTGGGACAAATTTCTGTAGTGTTAATGGTCATTTCCGGCTTCATACGCTGGCGGGTAATTTGCATTAACCCAAATTTACTTATAGCCAGCACTGCATGTTTTGCTCTGTCGCTACGCATAAAACCTTCCATCGCATCAGCAAGTTTTTTCTTGTTCTCCATCAACTTCATATCAATAAAGTCAACTACAATAATGCCACCTAAATCTCTAAGGCGTAATTGTCTTGCTATTTCTTCAGCAGCTTCTAAATTTGTTTCCAAAGCATTTTGCTCCTGGTTATTACTTACACTTTTATAACCGCTGTTTACATCAATTACATGCAAGGCTTCGGTATGCTCCACAATTAAATAAGCACCACTGGGCAGGTTAACTGTTTTGCCAAAAGCTGCTTTTACCTGTTTGGTAATACCAAAACTGTCAAAAATAGGGGAGCCGTTATTGTAGTAAGAAACAATATCTGCTTTATCGGGTGCAATACGCTGAATATACGTTTTGGTATCAGCAAAAATTGTTTTATCGTTTACTACTATCTTATTAAAATCTTCGCTCAATAAATCTCTTAATATACTGGTGGTTTTACCCAGCTCATTTAAAATTCTTGCCGGAGGTGCGGCACTTTTTAAATTGGTTTGTATCGATTTCCAGGTGGCAATCAAACTTAAAAGGTCTTCATGCAATTCAGCCGTGTGTTTTCCTTCGGCAGCAGTACGCACAATTACACCTAAATTTTTGGGCTTGATAGCTTCTATAATTTTTTGTAATCTTTTTCTTTCGTCCGATGAATGTATTTTACGGGAAACAGCAACAATATCATTAAACGGAGTAACTACCACAAAACGGCCGGGTAAAGATAATTCGCAACTAAGGCGTGGGCCCTTAGCTGCAATTGGTTCTTTTAAAATTTGTACTAAAATGTTGGGGCGGCCACTCAGTATTTCTGTTATCTTCCCTGTCTTTACAATTTCAGGCTCTACTTTAAATTTAGCAAAATCAAAACCTGTTTCGCTTTTATCGTTAATGGCTTCAGTTGTAAATTTTAAAATGGAACGAACATAAGGGCTAAGATCGGTGTAATGCAGAAAGGCGTCTTTTTCAAAACCCACATCAACAAAGGCAGCATTTAAACCGGGGATTAATTTTTTTACTTTACCAAGATAGAGGTCACCCACGCCAAAGCTGGCATCAGTTTTTTCACTGTGCAGCTCTACCAGTCTTTTATCTTCCAGCAGTGCAATCTCTACACCTTGCGGCGCAGCATTAATTATAAGTTCCTTGGTCAAGCGTAAATTTTTGATAAGACCGTTACATCATGGAAAGGATATATACCTGCATACAATAATTGCACTACCAATTAAGCGGCAAACTGTACTGCATACAGATAAATTGTGTACCGATGGGGAATCGGGACACCGTAAGAAAAATCAATTATTTTTTCTTATGACGGTTCTTTCTTAAACGTTTTTTACGCTTGTGTGTTGCAATTTTATGACGTTTTCTCTTTTTACCACAAGGCATAACTAGTCTTTTTTGTGTTTAAAATAATATGTTTAATTCGTTGTGTTCTTTTATTGTAAATGTTTTATCCGCTCTTCTATCTCTTTACTGTATTCAGGATTGTTGGCAACCCTTTTCATTTCCGTGTACCATTTAATTGCTTCGGTTTTATCTCCTTTATTTGCATAAGCATCGGCTAAAAATGCTATAGCTTCTAAATTATTGGGTTCGGCTTTTACCACTTTTGTTAAACGGTCAATTGCTTTGTCGTATTGCCCCGATACATATCCACCCACACCTAAAACTAATTGCGCCTTCATGTTTAAAGAATCTTTTCTAACAACAGCCAGCAATTGCTGAATGCCTTTCATAGTTTCTTCGGGCTTTCCTGTGCGGCCTTTGCCATAAATGTAGCAACTGCCTAATCCAATTTTTAAATCGTCGCTTTCGGGATTTAAAGTAATAGCCTGTTCAAATAACTCTATTGCCTGTTCTGTTTTCCAATCTAATTTAGCGGCATCCTGTTCTCCTCTCAGATTATCCAAAATTAATTGGGCAGCAAAGGTGAGGTTTTTTTCTGACTTATCCAACTTAGCAGCGGCCGATAAGTAATATATATAAGGTTCAAAAGCACGGGCACTGTCTTTCCAAAAATTGGCAAGCTGATTATTGGCGGTAATTTGCTGGTTAAGTACATCACCACGGGTTACACTATTCTCTAATTTACCAAGTGTAAGTACCTGCGAAGCAGTGAGTTTTTGTTTTGCTTCGGTTATATATTGAGTAATATTAAATGCAGGCGTTGCTGTTTTTGCATTGGCAGGTGTAGCGGCAGCTGTAGTTTTTTTTGAGACTGTTCTTCCAAAAAAGAAAAGGCCTGCAACTAAAATTAAGCCTGTTGCAGCAAGTAATAATTGTTTATTCATAAAATTATCCCGGTATTTTCGGGAGTAAAGGTACATTAGTCTTCGCCTTCATCGTGGTTTTCTCTAAGCTCTTTAATGTTTTTAGAAGATTTTATTTCCTGCATAAATTCTTTGGCAGGTTTAAAGGCGGGTATAAAATGCTCCGGTATCTCCACCGCAATATTTTTTTTGATATTGCGACCAATTTTAGCAGCACGTTTTTTTATAATAAAACTTCCAAAACCTCTTATATATATATTTTCGCCAGAAGATAAAGATTTTTTTACCTCTTTAAACATTGTTTCAAGGGTTACTAGAACATCTACTTTAGGGATGCCTGTTTTGTCGGAAATTTGGTTGATAAGGTCTGCTTTTCTCATAATAGATTTATATTTCTGTTAGAAAAGTACAAAAAAGGGTTGAAAATTCCAAATAAGATGGTGATTATCAACTACTTTGTCTTGCAAAAATATATTCATCTTTTTAAAAAAAAGTAATAACCTGTTGATTATTAACAGCATCTGCTTTATTTGCTATGTATAAATATTTTGTGACAACAACTTTATAAAATTGACATTTGCGGATATGATTTCTCAAAAAAAATATTTTACATCTGCTCTTTTGCATTGGAACAGTACATCCAATAACCGGCCAATGCCCTGGAAGGGGGAAAAAGATCCCTATAAAATATGGTTAAGCGAAATTATTTTACAACAAACAAGGGTAGAGCAGGGCTGGAATTATTATAATCGTTTTGTAGTGGCTTTTCCTGATATTAATAAATTAGCTAAAGCACCCGAAACAAAAGTTTTTAAACTTTGGGAAGGATTGGGATATTATACACGGTGCAAAAATTTAATAGCTACTGCAAAATTTATTGCTAATGAAAAGAAAGGTAAATTTCCTGATAATTATGATGATATTTTAAAACTGCAAGGTGTTGGTCCTTATACAGCTGCAGCCATTGCATCTTTTGCATATAATTTGCCCTATGCAGTGGTTGACGGAAATGTGTTCAGGGTTTTATCACGTTTTTTTAATGATGATACTGCAATTGACAGTACAGAAGGGAAAAAAAAATTTACTGCACTTGCACAGGAATTATTAGATAAAAAACAACCCGGCATTTACAACCAGGCGTTAATGGATTTTGGTGCTGTAGTATGCAAACCAAAGTTGCCTTTATGTAAGCAATGTGCGCTGCAAAGCAGTTGTGGCGCATATTTAAAAGGATTAGTAAATGTTTTACCCGTAAAAGAAAAAAAGATAACACAAAAAACAAGATGGCTTTTTTATTTTATTATAGAGCATAATAGCAAAGTATATGTGCGTAAACGTGGTACAAAAGATATATGGGAAAATCTGTACGAATTTGTTTTAGTAGAAGCTGAGGCAGCAACAGATGCCGTACAATTGGAAAAATTACCTGCTTTTAAAAAATTGTTGAAAAAAGGCACTTATAATATAGAAACCATTTCAAAACTGTATAGCCAAAAGTTAACACACCAAACTATACATGGCCAGTTTATTAAAATAAAATTAAAAAATAAAGCAGCAATAGAAGGGTATCAATCCGTTTCGCAAAAGGAGTTTGCCAGCTTACCTTTCCCCAAATTCATAACAAACTATTTGAAAGATAAAAATGTATCTTTAAATTTGTTATAGCACTAAATCTGGTACTTGGACAGTGTTAAATCAATTTTAAAAATCCTTTTCTCTTTAATTGATAAGGGGGCAAAATAAAATTTTATGAGAGGCGTAAACAGGGTAATGTTAATTGGCAACCTGGGTAAAGACCCGGACATACAATTTTTGGAAGGCAATATTGGGGTTGCTAAATTTTCTTTAGCAACCACTGAAACTTTTAAAGACAGAAGTGGTAAACTAATTTCGCAAACAGAATGGCATACAGTGGTGTTGTGGCGTGGCTTGGCTGACCTGGCTCAAAAATATTTACACAAAGGCAGTCTTGTTTATATTGAAGGCCGTTTAAAAACCCGTAGTTGGGAAGATAAAGACGGCAATAAAAAATTTGCAACTGAAGTGGTTGGTGATAATTTAATTATGCTGGAGAAAAGAAGTGATGGCACTCACCCGGCGGCAGGCATTGAAAGTATGGAAGGAATTAATGGTGCCGATATTCCGCCAATTGACGATGGTACAGAACGTTTACCCTTTTAAAAAAACATAATTTTTTTTTTTGAATTTTAATAAGTAAAGTTGATGCATATAACTTTACAATTATTGACTTAAATATTTTATTTTGGATTATCATTCGGTTACCGGTTTTATTAATTATTTTCCATTAACATTATTGGCAATTACTCTTGCGGCTAATGCTGTGCTTATCTTTCTTGCTATTTTACTTTTTATTATTTCATTTTTAGTAGCCGGTTCCGAAGTCGCTTTTTTCTCACTTACGTTTAAAGATATTAATTTACTTAAAACCAAGCAGCAGCCTGCATACCGGCGCATTGTTAATTTGCTGGAACATCCAAAAACATTGCTGGCTTCCATGCTAATTGCCAATAGCTTTGTAAACATTGGTATTATTTTAATCTCCAACCTTTTAATTGATGACTGGATTACAGGCTTGAATTTTAATTTTTTAACCGTTTTTTTAATTAAAGTAGTAGCTGTTACTATTTTGCTGGTTTTATTTGCTGAAGTATTACCAAAAATTTGGGCCACACATCATAAAGTATGGTTTGCAGCAACTGCCTCTTTAATTGTTGAAATATTCACCAGT
>NZ_JANPCM010000231.1:0-4541 GCF_031430955.1 Ferruginibacter sp. | reverse complement strand
GCCGCTGGTACAAATGAATGATGTATCGGTTAGCTATGATGGCAGACAAATATTAAATAAAATAGACTGGACAATTAATGCCGGAGAATTTTGGCAATTGGCAGGCCCCAATGGCAGTGGCAAAAGCACCATACTAAGTTTGATAACGGGTGATAATCCAAAAGGGTACGGGCAAAATATTTTTCTTTTTGGAAAAAAGAAAGGCAGCGGCGAATCGGTTTGGGATATTAAACAAAACATTGGCTACTTAACACCAACCATGGTGCAATTTTTTCCAAGGTTAGATTCCATTGAAAAAATGGTACTCTCCGGCTTTTTTGATTCCGTAGGATTGTACAGCATACCCAACGAAACACAAATAAAAACTGCACAAAGCTGGTTAAAACTTATTGGATTGTATAAAGAAAGAAACAAGCCTTTTTGTTTTTTGCCATTGGGCCAGCAACGGATGGTACTGGTTGCCAGGGCAATGGTAAAGCATCCACCATTGTTGATATTAGATGAACCAACAGTTGGTGTTGATGATAAAAGCACAGCGGTATTTATTGCATTAATAAATAAAATTGCTGCCGAAAGTGCCACTGCAATATTATATGTATCTCACCGGGCAGAAGAAGGCCTTAACCCTCAGCATGTTTTTGAACTGTTACCTGCAAATAATGGTTCTTCAGGAAAAATCAAATATTAGCCCGAAAAATTTTCAAATCATATGGGTAAATGATATTTATCATGGTTAAAAAAAAGGCTATTTTATAGTTTTGCATTACAAAAACTATTGGCTATGAAAAAAATAATTGCCCCGGTTGATTTTTCTGATGCAGCAGCTAATGCAGCGATATTTGCCGGCAGCCTGGCAGATTTTTATGGAGCAGATTTATGGCTCTATTACAGTTACGAAATGGTAATTCCTGCAATGGAGTATGGCTACTCTTATGTAAGTATTACCGAAATGCAGCAGGCTGCCGAGCATGAACTGGAAGAATTTAAAAAAAGAGTGCAGGCTGCCCTGCGGTGTAAAGTAAATATTACCACCAGGGCCGAAAATGCTACATTAACAGATGGGCTTACCGCATTGTGCGATGAAATAAAACCTGACGTAGTAGTAATGGGTTTATCAGGAAAAAATGCATTAGCAAGATTAGTGGTAGGCAGTAACACTATCCGTGTTATTCATCAGCTTACTTATCCCGTACTGGTAGTGCCATCAAAAGCTACATTTATACCGGTAAGAAAAATTGGTTTTGCCTGCGATTATACTAAAGTAACTGCAACCACACCGGTTGAGTTATTAAAAAAAATAGCTAAGGATTTTAATGCAGAGTTACATGTATTGAATGTGGAGTATAACCACTCCGGTGCCTCCGAAGAGAAAATTGCAGAAAGCAGGCATGTAGGTGAGCTGCTTAAAGAGTTAAAACCATCTTACGAAACCATTTTATCAACGGATACAATAAATGGGATTAACTGGTTTGCCGAAAAAGAAAAAATAGACTGGGTGGTAGTAATTCCTAAAAAACATAATTTAATGGAAAAAATGTTTAGCAGGAGCCATACAAAAGAATTACTGTACCACACACATTTGCCGGTATTATGTATCCATGAATAAATAAAAAAATAACCGGGTTAAAAAAAATAAAAACCCCACAGCAAAAAGCTATGGGATAGGGATAAGTGGTTAATGATTACTAACACTTTATTGCCGGAGTAGAAATATGCTGATTATTATACAATTTAAAAAAATGGGGGCTGGATGGAAATCCTGCCCCGTTTAAAATCCAATATCCTATGAAAAACCGATGTAAATATAATAAGCTAATGTAACTGCAACAGACAAAGTAGATAAACGATGCCGTTTAGTAGATAAACGATGAACCTGAGTAGATAAAAATTAAATTAAAATTAAAAAGGGGTAATTTTAATGCTTAATATGGCCTATCCTCTTACCTACATACTTGCCGATGACGACGAGATTTACAGGGAATATACCCTGCAGCAATTAAACAGCATACCCGGCCTGCAATGCCTTTCAGTTTGCGAAAATGCACTAATAACAAGGGAGCACTTGCAAAATCATCAACCCGATTTATTAGTATTAGATGTGGAGATGCCCGACCTTACCGGCATACAGCTTGCTAAAAGTATAAAGCAATTGCCTTTTACAATATTTATTACCTCTCACCCAAATTATGCAGCCGATGCTTTTGAACTGGATGCAGTAGATTATTTAGTAAAGCCCGTGCAAACAGAAAGACTGTTAAGGGCTATTGATAAAGTAAGGATGCTCGCCGGTATAAAAGCAAACACATCTGCTGCAGAAGCATTTCAGCAAAAAGACGAAGAATCTTTTTTTATAAAAGATAAAAATGCTTTTTTGCGTATTGCATATACCGATGTGCTGTATGCAGAATCGTTGGGGGATTTTGTAAATATTTTTTTACAAAATGGCGAAAAGAAAATTGTACTGGTAAGTATGAAAAATTTAGAACAGCAGCTGCCTGCCCAACTTTTTTTACGCATCAGCCGCACCCATTTAATTAATAAACAAAAAATAACAGCAGTAGAAAATGATTTTGTGCATATTGGAAAAATGCAATTGCCCATTGGTAAAACTTATACCGAAACAATAATAAATAATATTGTGGGTAACCAGGCTATTAAACGTTTTATTTAAACCCTTCTTTTTTATTAAGATGAAAAACCTTTTTCTTTTTTTATCCTTATTGTTTTGTACAACTTCATTTAGCCAGGTAAACAAAGAAGTGGACAGCCTGCTTAAAGCATTAGATACCGAAATACAGGACAGTAATAAATTGCGTACCCTAAACCGCATTGGCAATTATTATATTGATAACAATCCTTCAAAAGCGCTGGAGTATTTTGAACGTTCGGCAGCACTTGCAAAAAAAATAAATAATACTTTACGTTTGGGTAATGCTTATTATGATATAGGGTTTTGTTATTTACTTAAAAACGATTTTGATAAATCGTTACAGCATTATCAGCAAAGCGCAAAAATTTATGAGCAATTAAAAGATAACCGGCGTTTAACCAATGCTTATATGTCTATGGGTAATGTGTTTTTTCAAAGTAAAACACTTAGTAAGGCAAGTGAATATTACGATAAAGCCCAGCTGATTGTAGAGCAATCAAAAGACAGCGGACAGCTTGCATCACTTTATGCACAAAGAGGTACGATGTATGATCAAACACAGCAGTACGACTCTGCATTATTGTATTTGCAAAAAAGTATGGCTATAGCAAAACTTATTAATGATGATTATATGGTTACCACCGGCCTCAGTAATATAGGGCTTACTTATAAACATAAAAAAAATACGGCCCTTGCCCTGCAATATTTTGATACGGTATTAAAAAAATATACTGCCATGGCCGAGCCGCCGTTAGATAACCTTGCTGTAATTTATAATAATATTGGTGCCACACAATCGCAGGCAGGTAATTACACAAAAGCAATTAAAGCTTTCAATAAAAGTATTGGTTATTGTTTGCAGGAAGGCCTTACAGGTATTACAATGGAAAATTACCGCAACATGGCAGCTATGTACGGCGATATGAAAGATTACCGGCAGCAAAGTATTTATCTTAACAAATACTACCATCTTAAAGACAGTATTTTTAGTAACGATAATAAAAACCAGCTAACGCAGTTAGAAACTGATTACCAGCTAGAGAAAAAAAATATCAGTTTGGTAAAGGAACAATCAGAAACTGCAAAACAAAAAAACCAGCGGAATATTTCTATCATCGTTGCCATTGGCGCCGCAGTATTACTGGCAGCACTGTCTTTTTTTTACCGCCGCATAAAACAAAATAATATTTTGCTGCAGGATAAAAATATGCAGATAAATAAACAGAGAGATGAACTGCAAACATTAAACCATGTAAAGGACAGGTTGTTTTCTGTAATAAGCCACGATTTGCGTAACCCGCTGGTAACTCTTAAAAGTTATTTGTCGCTGGCGGATAGCCCGAATTTACCGGCTGAGAAAAAAGATAAATTCAAAAGACAAACGGTGCAGGCAGTTAGCCAAACCAGCGATATGCTCGATAATTTATTGGTATGGGCCAATATGCAAATTAAAAATACAAGGCCGGCTATAACCAATGTTAATATAGAAGATTGTATTGATGATGCCATTGGTGCAGTAAGGGCACAGGCGACGCAAAAAAATATTCAAATCAATAAAGATATTAAAACAACCGGCGCTGCGGCCGACAGTACTATTGTAGAAATTGCGCTTAGAAATATTATTACCAACGCCGTAAAATACAGCCATGCAAACAGTGAAATTTTAGTGAGCACTGCTACTCATCAGCAGCAAATTTTTATTACTGTAATAGATCAGGGCATTGGTATGAGTAAAGAACAGATAGAAGACTTATTGCAAAACGATGCAGAAAGCACTGCCGGTACCCAAGGCGAAAAGGGCAGCGGCCTTGGGTTATTTTTGGTAAAAGAATTATTGCAAAAAATAAATGCGGTATTATTAATTGAAAGTGAAGAAGGGAAAGGGAGCAGT
>NZ_JANPCM010000230.1:0-1617 GCF_031430955.1 Ferruginibacter sp. | reverse complement strand
ATAGAGGTTAAAAAAATGCATACCTCCCAATATAAGAATGATGAGTCCAATTTTTAAACTCAATTTTTCTATTACCTCCTGAAAGTTCGTTACTCTGCCTGTTACCTGCAAAGTGTAAACTGCATATCCAATATTTATAAGGTAAAAGCCTACTAAAAGCAGATTATTTACACTGTCCGCTAATTCTTTCTGACCGTGAAAAATATCTATTAAAAAGACTTTACCATTTTTAAACAAAGTTCTTGCAACCCAGATTGTTAATGCAATTGTAATGATTAGATAAAAACTGTAAGTGATGATAATGTAGTTCATAAATTTATATTTAAGGTGAGTTTTTATTTTAATACTGATAAAGGCCGTTGCATTTTTATATAAGTTTCATCATAGCAAATCCAAGTATAATATACAGCCATTACAGGTGCTGCAAATAAAAGTATAAAGGCCACTATTATAATAATTGGATAGATAATAAACCCTACAGCTGTAATAATAAGAAGAGTAATAATTAGTGATTGATAATTACGTCTTTTTGTACCTTTTTCACAAAACCAATTCTTGTAATAATGAATAAGTAAACTAAGTATCTGCCACATGCCGACAATAAAATAACCTATAAAAAAACTGGCTCCCTGTTTACAAAAAGCAAAAACAGTACAAAGAATTATTAGTATCACATTTATCTCAAAATCAATTTTTTTAAACTTGCGCATAAACTGTGTATTTTATAATTTCAGAAATATTTGAAAATACATTGTTAAAGAAAAGCTGCAAAAGCAGCCTGGGTTTTTAACATGGTCAGACGGGACGTCAGACCATGTTAAAAACTATTTAAAGAACTTTAAAATATTGCCCAAAAACCAACTCTCATCTGCCTTTATCATTACGTCGAGCATTTTATCGGCCTGGCCGCCAAATTTTCTGATGCCGGCAACAGTATCAATAAACTGTTTGGTGGCAGCATCTTTTTTATCGCCGTCAATTTTTTCCAGCTGCGTTAATAATTTAAGCATCGGATCCAGCTCCCGTTTTTTTCTTTCTTTAATAATTTGTGTGGCCACTTTCCAGATATCTTTTTCGGCGCTGAAAAATTCTTTGCGTTCGCCGGGTATAAGCACACGGTCCACCAAACCCCAGTCAATTAAATCACGGGTATTCATATTTACATTGCCACGGCTGATGTTGAGTTGCTCCATAATATCATCCTGTGTAATCGGATCGGGACTTACCAGCAGCAGCGCATGTATTTGCGCCATGGTGCGGTTGATACCCCAATGCGTACCAAAGGCGCCCCAACTGCTGATGAACTGTGCTTTTGCTTCGGTAAGTTTCATGATGATTTATTTATAGTACAAAGATAGTGCGTTTTTTGAATTTTCAAAACTTATTGAAAACTAATTTTTCTTTTTTAGCCACATAAATAAAAACCAAACCAATGCAGCCAATCCAACAGTCCGGAATATTAATCCAACTGTAATTGCACTATCAGCATAAGATTGGTGTGTAACTTTAGCCCAGGCGCCAAACGATGTTCCAATAATGCCCAACACGGCAATAACGCCGAAGAAATAAAATTTATTCATTAAGTTAAGATAGAAAAAGTTATCTGTAAAATGCAGT
>NZ_JANPCM010000229.1:0-4007 GCF_031430955.1 Ferruginibacter sp. | reverse complement strand
TGATTTTAGTTTTTGGTAGCTATCAATATTAATTTGCTGAATTAGTTTAGAGATATCATTTATTGTGGAAATTTTTGCAGAACCAAACTCCTTATCATTGTCGAAATGAACTGCAACAATATTTATTGGCTGCTTAGAGGTACCAGTATCAAGCACTTCAACCCAAGCGCCTTTTTTACTATTCTTCAAAGATGAGGTAATTGTTTTTGCTAAAATTCTGGCGTACAGTAAAAGTTCCTTATCGAAAATTACAGAACTTTCAGCTTTATTCTCCGTGTATCTGCTACGTAAAGCAACACTAAAATTAAGTGCGTCATTTATTAAAGCAATTTCATTCACTGAAAAATTTAATTCTTTATAAATAATTTGGTCAATGTTTTCCTGAAGTTTTTCAATATTTACTCTTTCAAATGCTTCATTTTTGCTTAATTTAAAACTATATATCTTATCAAATAAAGATGCTAAAATAGCAATAACATTTTCGTTAAAATGGAAAAGAAAGGAAGGGAATTCTAATATCTCGTTTTTTTGAACTCTTTCTCTATCAACACCCAATGAAGAGCTTGTCATTAAGTAATAGTAAGTTGCTAATGTAGAATTAAGACAAACAATCATTGCCTTGTAGAAACCAACTCCAACGTCTTTGAATCTTACTCCCAAGGCAGAACTTTGAAAAACGCATTTAAAATCAATTAGCGAAGTACAGATTTTTTCTGAAGCCCCTTCTTTAAAAAGTAAAAGCGGTGAGTCATATAGTTGTTTACGCAAATCTGTCCTATACAACTTATGAGCATGACCTAATTTAGATAATTTTTTAGAGCTCGTATAATAAGGCTGGATTGAATTTGTATCAAGGAAAAGGTGATTGGATAGATGAAGATTTCCTTTTTTTTTAGCCGATTTATCTTTTATTAATCCCATGCCGTGATTTTCTTCAGATACTTTTTTTATAATCCCACCGTACGTATTTAGTTTCTCAATCAATTTCAAATCCCTTAAATTACCCCACATTGCAATTTTAAAAGCCTTTGATTTATCTTTAAGTATTTCAACTAAAGGGATAAATTTTACTTCAGAAGCATCAATAACTATACTTCGCCTATTTTTAATAATTAATTCACTCTTGGGTACACAATAAATTACATAGCTTTTGGGAGTGTTTGTATTTTTTCTTTTACTATAGATCAGTACAGCCGCTGCAGCTCTAGCGTTTTCAAAAATAACATTGCGAACAACAGAAAAATTAATTACTGACTCTACATTATTTCGAGTGAATAAATCATATTTAAATTGCTCACTTAATAATGATGTGTTGAAAAAAACTTTTGATTTTGTAATTAAAGCAATTATTGCATTAGGCGTTACTTTAGGAATATAATCTAAATAAGCACAAACTATATCCTTGGGCAAATTATTATTATTTATATAATCCTCTACATCTTTCTTTAACCCCCCTCGTAACCAAGGCGGATTTCCAACGACCAAATCAAATTCATTTTCAAAAACCGTTAATTCTTTTGAAAATGTACTAAACTGGAAAAGGCTATTTCCTTGCTTTTTGTTTCCTTTAGTTTGTTTATCCTTCCAGCGAATTAAGGGTTCAAAACGGGCATCTTTATCTAATACTTTAGTTGGTCTTATATAATCCAGATAAGTAAGATAAAGGCTGAATGCTGCCACCTTTATAGCTTCCGCATCATATTCTATACCATAAATGTTATTTAACAGAAGTTCCTCTAAAACTTCCTCTGTTATTTCTGGTTTTTTATTCGAATATTTCCAACGGGCAATAAGTCTCTTATAGCTTTCCACCAAAAAGATTCCGCTACCACATGCCGGGTCCAGTATTTTCAAATCATAACGCTTATTATTTTCATCAGGGTATGGTAACACTTCATTTAAAACAAATTCTACAAGCATTGGTGGCGTATAAAAAGCGCCGTCATTTTTTTTCTTTTGCTCTTTTTTAAATCCAATATGCTCCTCATCCTCTACACTCATAAACTCTTCGTAAATAGAACTTATTAATTCAATAGGTATATACTGAAATTGAAACAGCCGCCAATTAAATGAAAGCTGATTAGATATCAAATCACTTCCAATAAAACAATCTTTTATTAAAAGAAGTGCTTGTGGGTTATTTTCAATTAATATTCTTTCCTCCTCAGTAACAGGAAAAAGGTCACCATTAAATTTTCTTTTAAGATAATCAAAAAGCTCAATTGTTGCTTTCGGGTAATCCAGTAATTCAAAAAAATCTGAAACACTTTTCTTTTGAGGATAGTTCTCCGGTTTTAAAATACCCCTATCCTGTAAGTATAAAGTAAATAAACTTCTACCTAATAAATCATGTACTACATTAAAAGGCATTTTATATTGACTGTGCAATTTTTCTCTTGCAATTGCTAAATTTTCAACCAGCTTTCTGTCAACCCTATTTTTCGTTTTAATATTTTTCCCCAAGGGCTCATCCCATATTAATCCACTATCAATTTTTGATTGATGCAACAGCACGGCTAACTCCTCTATATCTTGTTTAGTGTTTCTATAAATTTTTCCAATTCGGCATTTATCTAATTCAACTTCTGTATCTGCTGGAAAGTCGAAACAATCGTATAACCGAATTTCAGTGGGAGTAATAATACCTAGCAGAGGGGTTCTTCCTTCATTCCATATTTTACGATGTAATTCTCTTACTTGAGTTGGATTAAATTCCTTTAGCTGTTTAATATAAATGAAGGGATTTTCACCCGAAAAATTGATAGAGTCAATTGGTAGTAGTTTCGCATTTATTACAGATGTAGCTATTTGCTTTTTAAAAGAAGAAATCGAAATTTTAGAAGAAGGTTTTAACGTCTCTTTTGTAACCAAACTAAGCCCCCAATCAGCCTTGTCAGAAATTTTCTCTAGTAATTCTTTAGTTTGATTATTCACATTAGTTCTTTTAGGCAATCAAAATTTGATATTAGTTGCTTAACAGCAAAATAACTATAAATTAAATGAATTTAAGCAATTCGATTCTTTAATTTTCTCAAAACAACTTCCCATGCCCACCCGCCACTCTAAACTTACCCGTATCTAAACTCCTTTCTTCGGCATTCATCTTATAAAACTTGCCGTATTTTTTTACAAGTCTGTGCAACCATATCTGCAAGGCTTACAAAACTTGTAGTTTCTAATACGGCATTGTCAACGCATCAACAATCACCACATTTTTAAAACTTTTTGCCAAAAAAGACATATCTGTTTCTGTCCATGCTGGATTAGTGGCCCAGGTAATACTTTTTCTTGCAAAATCTTTTTCCCAATGCTGGCTAATAATAATTGTTTGCACAGTTAAGTTACCCATTAAAAAATCTTTAAGCTCAATGGAGAAGTACGGAATGGTGGCGATAAAATCGATGAGCTCCTCTTCAGTAACTTCAATAATTTCTTTTGCAAAATAATTTTCGGCTATTTTTCTGCGGTAATGAATAGTGATCTTGATACAGTCATTGATCACATGTAATAAATATTCTCTTGTAATGCCTTTCATATGTATATTTTAAAAAAATTAAAACAACTTACCCTGCCCACCCGGCACTCTAAACTTACTGGTATCCAAATGCCATTCTTCGGCATTCATGTTATACAGCTTGCCGTATTTTTTGTAGGTCTGCGCTACCATGTCGGCAATGCTGCCCTCGCCACGCATGCGTACGCCCCAGCGGGTGTCGTTTACTTTACCATCGTGGCTTTGTTCTATTAAATGCCACACTTTATCGGCGTGGTTAGGAAAATTTTTATACAACCAATCGTGAAATAAAAATTTAATAGCGCCATTTAATCGGATGAAAGTGTACGCCGTAAAGGTTGCGCCATTGTCTGCGGCCGCTTTCATAATGCGTTGCATTTCGTGGTCGTTCAATCCGGGTATCATTGGGCCCATCATAATACCCATGCGTACACCGGCACTGCTGAGTTCGTTGATGACTTTTAATTTTTGTTTGGCTGTTGTAGTTCGTGGT
>NZ_JANPCM010000228.1:0-1561 GCF_031430955.1 Ferruginibacter sp. | reverse complement strand
TGCTGGTTCAGCTTATTTATTTCATCGCTGAATTGCTCACCAATATCTTTATGTAAATGTTTATCCATTTAAAATCTTTTTTTCAATAGTTAAATTTTTTTTAACGGCATTTTGTAAAACCCGTTTGGCCTGCGATAAATTTGATTTAGAAGTGCCTTCTTCAATACCCAGCAGTTCACCAATTTCACGGTGTTTATACCCTTCAAAATGGTACAGGTTAAAAACCATGCGGTATGCCGGGGGTAATGCCTGGACCATTTGCAGCATTTCTTTTCCATTAATACGTGCAATAATATTTTCTTCACTAATTTCATCATGTGCTTCGGCATTTAATGAAACAACCGGCCGTAAATTAGCCTGCCCCCTTAATTTTTGCAAAGCACAGTTTACCATAATCTTTCTTACCCATCCTTCAAACGAACCTTCGTTTTTAAACTGGCTAATAAATTTAAACACCCTGATAAAACCATCCTGTAAAATTTCTTCTGCTTCTTCTAAATTTTTGGAATAGCGGAGGCAAACTATTATCATTTTAGGGGAGAAAAGGGTATATAAATCCGACTGGCAACCCCTTTTGCCTGCAATGCAGCCAGTGATAATATCTTTTAAATTATCTGTCAAATACAAATGGTATTTATGCAGTAGATGCTGTACAACACAAAAATAGTTGTGTTGCAGGGATATTTTTTTAAAAATTAATCCGTGTATAGCTTAAAACGGCTGATCCAACTTATTATTTTCCCTTCAACACAACTATTTTATTTATTCCTGCCATCTGCAATAATAAGCCAGCAAAAAAATTATTTTAAACAAAAATTAAAGAGATGAAAGTTAAACTTGCGACATGTATTTTAATTTTAATTTTTTTTGAAACCAAAATAATAGCGCAAAAAATAACCATCAGCGGTTATGTAAAAGATGCAGCTACAAAAGAAGTATTAATCGGGGCTTCGGTTGTAAATGCAACTGCACAAACGGGAGCTTCTACCAATCAATATGGTTTTTTCTCTTTATCTGCTTGGGCTGCCGATACGGTAGAATTAATTATTTCTTATGCCGGTTATATTATTCAGGCAAAAAAAATTACTGCAAAAAATAATTTGCAGCTCACTTTTTTATTAGAATCATCTAAAGGCGATTTAGATGAAGTAATGGTAGTATCCGGAAAGAATAACCGCAATGTACAAAAAGCACAAATGGGCGTAATTGATGTGCCGTTGAAAGCAATAAAAAACCTGCCGGTATTATTTGGGGAAAGGGATATTTTAAAAATTATTCAGTTGCTGCCGGGTGTACATGGCGGCCAGGAAGGTACAACCGGTTTTTATGTACGTGGTGGCAATGCCGACCAAAATTTGGTGCAGCTGGATGAAGCAACAGTTTACAATCCTAATCATTTGTTTGGTTTGTTCAGCACTTTTAATGTAAATGCCATTAACAGTGTAAAATTAATTAAGGGAGGCTTTCCGGCAGAGTTTGGCGGCAGGCTAAGTTCTATTGTAGATATTATTATGAAGGAAGGAAACAGATCAAAATATCAGGCAGAAGGTGGCATTGGTTT
>NZ_JANPCM010000227.1:0-6318 GCF_031430955.1 Ferruginibacter sp. | reverse complement strand
TTTTGCTCAATTATTTTTAGTGCTTCTTCCTTTGTAGTAAAAGAAATGATGGGCAATATCGGTCCAAAAATTTCATCTTTCATTATGGATGAATCTGCATTTACCTTATCCATAATAGCAGGTTCAATAAAAAGTTTTGCTTTATCAACTCTGCCACCATGTAAAATATTTCCCTGCGGTAAATAACTTATTAAACGGTCAAATTGTTTTTCGTTGATGATCTTACTGTAGTTGTAACTGTCTTCCGGCTTATCGCCAAAGAATTTTTGTATAGTTGTCTTTAAAGCAGCAACCAATTCATCTTTTTTACTTTCATGCACCAGCACATAATCAGGTGCCACACACATTTGTCCGGCATTGCTGTATTTTGTCATAGCAATTCTTTTAGCAGCCACTTTTATATTAGCATCGCTTTCCACAACGCAGGGGCTTTTACCACCCAACTCTAAAGTAACCGGCACTAATCTTTCTGCCGCCATTTTATAAATTATTTTTCCAACAACTGTGCTGCCGGTATAAAACACATGGTCAAAACTAAAGTTGTTCATCATCTCCGGAATTACTGTTGCACCATCGCCATCAGTAAATAAGATATATTCAGACGTAAATGTTTCTTCAATTAATTTTTTCATTACTGCTGCAGTTGCAGGTGCAAATTCCGATGCTTTTAATACACAGCAATTACCAGCAGCAATTGCACCTGCCATTGGTGTCAATAATAATTGTAAGGGATAATTCCACGGGCCAATAATTAATACTGTACCCAGTGGTTCCTTCATCACAAAACTTTTAGAAGGCAGGTTAAGCAAATTCGTGGATACAAGGTCGGGCTGCATCCATGCCTTAAAATTTTTAAGCGTAGCATTTATTTCACTTAATAAAAAACCGGTTTCGGTTACCCAGCATTCTTCGGGGCTCTTCTTTAAATCGCTGTATAAGGCGCTATGAAATTCAGTTTCGTATTTTAATAAAGCCGTTCTTAATTTTATTAATTGATCTTTTCTAAACGTATAAGGTTTTGTTACACCACTTTCAAAATATTGGCGCATTGCCAAAAGTTGATTTATGTTTGCCATTACAACTAAATTTGCGGCAAGGTAATAAAAAAGCCCCCTAAATCCCCCAAAAGGGGACTTACGAACTTTTTAATAACTCATCTTTCTTTTAATTTGATAATTGCTCAAATAATTTTAAAATGACGGACGAACAATACATGCAGCAGGCCATTAAAGAAGCACAAAAAGCTTTTGATGCCGGCGAAGTACCCATTGGCGCCATAGTGGTACTGCATGATAAAATTATTGCCCGTGCCCACAACCAGGTGGAGTTACTGAACGATAGTACGGCTCATGCAGAAATACTTGCCCTAACCACTGCATTTAATTTTTTAGGCAGTAAATATTTACCCGAAGCTACATTGTATGTAACCATTGAGCCCTGCCTGATGTGCAGTGGCGCTTTGTACTGGAGCAAGATTGGAAAAATTGTTTATGGTGCCGATGATGATAAAAACAGTTACAGAAAATCTACCGGAGATAAAAATCCCTTTCATCCAAAAACAGAACTGGTGGGTGGTATTTTAAAAGATGAATGTGCGGTGTTAATGAAAGATTTTTTTAAGGCAAGAAGATAGTTTACTGCACGATCATTTTTTTCTTCGCCAGCTTATCTTTTTGTTTTACTGTAATAAAATATATGCCCGGCTTTAGCGAAAACATCACCACAATATTCTCGTTGCCACTTACCAAAAGCCGCTGATCATTTCTTTCTAATTTTCCACTAATATCAATTATTTGCAACTGAATAAGCCCGGCTTCAAATCCTTTTACTTCAAGTTCTACTTTATTTTTTGCCGGATTAGGAAATAATTTTACTGAAACTCTCTCTTTTATAAATGAAGAATCTGCAATTTTTTTTTGGGTTAAGGCTTTGATGTTTTGTAAACTGTCGGGCAAATTATTACCCACCGGGTTTTGTGCAAACCCTTTACAAATTCCCAAAAACGTAAAAAACAATATAATAAATTCTTTCATTTTAAAATTGAATAGGAAACCAATAACGTAAATTTGTGGACTATATTTTGTAATAATATCTTAAAACTTAAAAACTATGGCATTTACATTACCGGCTCTGCCTTACGCACACGAAGCATTGGAGCCACATATCGACACTACCACCATGCAAATACATCATGGTAAACACCACCAGGCTTATGTAGACAATTTAAACAAAGCCATTGCCGGTACCGAGCATGAAAATAAAAGCCTTGCCGATTTAGTAAAACAAGCTGGCAGCATATCCCCTGCAGTTCGAAATAACGGTGGCGGCCACTGGAACCACAGTTTTTTTTGGGAAAGCCTTGCACCTAATGCAGGCGGCGCCCCATCAGGCAAATTAGCCGATGCAATTACTGCAGCTTTTGGAACCTTTGATGCCTTCAAAGAAAAATTTGCAGCAGCCGGAATGACGAGGTTTGGAAGTGGCTGGGCATGGCTGATTGTTAAAGATGGTAAATTAGAAATTTCATCAACACCCAACCAGGATAATCCATTAATGGAAATTGCAGAAGTAAAAGGCACCCCAATTTTAGGTTGCGATGTTTGGGAACATGCTTACTATTTAAAATATCAAAATCGCCGTGCCGATTATTTAGCCGCCTTTTGGGCTGTGGTTAACTGGAAAAAAGTGGCAGAAAGATTTGAAGGAGCGTAGCCCCCGCCCCTAAAGGGGAACTGTTCCGAAGATTATGTTTTATATTTTTTGTACCAAGCTTTAGTTTTTCTATTCTGCTTCATTGGTCTGGCCTAAGGCAAGACACTCTTGTACAAAATAACTTTATTCAACGTCTTAAATTCATAGCTGTAATCTTAAATGGTTACAGCTTTTTTTTATTGATACCATTGCCAAGTTCTACATAATTACACCAATAGGACATTGAAAATACACTGTCAGGTTGAGCTTGTCGAAGACGTGTTTACTCTTGCACCCGGTTTCGACAAGCTCAACCTGACATTTCTTACCGGGTAGATTAAATGTCCAATTGGTATTAAAATACACTTCAAAAAATCATCCCATGCATTTTCATTGATAACTGAACATTAAAAGTTGAATATTTTTTTCACAACCATTATGCTATACCAAAACCCTCCAAGGGTTTCTTATAATTTTTTACTGAATTGAATTCAACCCTTGGAGGGTTATAAATTACGGCACCGGGTCGTGCCCATGCCCTCCCCAAGGATGACATCTTGCAATTCTTTTTACAGTAAGCCATAAACCTTTTATGGGCCCGTATTTTTTTAAAGCTTCAATACCATAATGAGAGCAGGTAGGTGTATAACGGCATTTACTGCCCAGCCATGGCGAAATAATCCACTGGTACAGCTTAATTAAAAATATAAACGGCCAGCTAAGTATTTGTAACAGTTGTTTCATTTATAATTTTTAATACCCTTTTTATTACCACTGTTATTTTCTCAAAAATTAATTCGTATGCCGGTGATTCGTTTCCGGTATAAATAATAAAAACAGAAAAATTTTTATTGCTGGTATTAATTATATCTGCAAGTATATTTTTTTGCAAACGCCATGCTTCTCTCATTAATCTTTTAATACGGTTCCTGTCAACAGCTTTTTTAAAATGTTTTTTGCTAACACTAAAAGCAGTTTGCAAATTATTTTTTGGAGTGCCGGAAGCCGGAGCTTCAAGGTACAAAACACGGAAAGGAAAAACGGAAAACGATTTACCATCTTTAAACAATTGCTCGATAGCTTTACGGCTTTTGAGTTTGTCTTTTTTACCTAATGTATATCGTTGTTTATTTTCCAAATTGTATCTGGAAGCTCCGGCTTCCAGCACTTAAACACTGCAAGTTTTGGCTTGTAATTACAAAATTAAAAAAGCCCTTCAATAGTAAAGGGCTTAAATGTATTTTAATTTCTGCCAACCGGCAGAGATTGAGCGGTTTTATTTCTTATCGCCGTGTTCGCTGCTAACTGTAAGTTTATGGCGGCCTTTTTTTCTGCGGCTTGCTAATACTTTACGTCCGTTTACACTTTCCATGCGCTTGCGGAAACCATGTACCGATTTTCTGCGGCGTTTATGGGGCTGATACGTTCTTTTTTTACCTGGCATTGTTTAATTTTTTTCCTTTTACAAAATAATTTTTCTAAACCATCCATCAGGACACCATTCCCGGGGATTGTGAAAGGACGGCAAAAGTAAGGGAAAATGTTGAAAGTTGAAGGTTGATTGTTGAAAGTTTTTTGGCTTTTAAAGGTTCAAATGAGTAGATTTTATTTCTTTTCCGTAAAAATTTGTTGCATGACTGTCAAAATCTTCGGTGGAGTCGGTAGTAAAAAAAGAGATTTGACCATTTTTACTGCATTTGGTCTCCATTTGAGGGTGTCGACTTAAATATTCCAGCAGGCTGTCGGCTACAATTTTTCCCTGCGATAAAACCTGCATACCCTGTGGTGTAAATTGTTTTATTTTCTCTATTAATAATGGATAATGGGTGCAGGCCAGTAAAATGGTATCAATACCTGGTGATTGTGAAAGCAGTTTATCAATATCTTTTTTTACAAAATAATCGGCTCCGGCACTTTGGTATTCATTATTTTCAATAAGCGGCACCCACATAGGGCAGGCCTGCTGGTGCACTTTTATTTGAGGATAAAATTTTGCAATTTCTATGGGATAAGAATTGGATTGAACCGTTCCGCTGGTACCCAATATACCCACGTTATTTGTTTTGGAAAAACTGCCAATAACTTCTGTGGTAGGGCGTATAACTCCCAACACCCTTGTATCTGCACCCATTTTTGCCAAATCGTTATGCTGAATGGTTCGCAATGCTTTTGCCGAAGCAGTGTTGCAGGCCAATATAACTAAGGAACAGCCCTGGCTAAAAAACCATTGTACACATTGTAAGGTATATTGATAAACCGTTTCAAAACTACGGGTGCCATAAGGTGCACGGGCATTATCACCCAGGTATAAATAATCGTATTGCGGCAACTGGTCAACTATTTCTTTTAAAACAGTTAAGCCGCCGTAGCCGCTGTCGAATACTCCAATGGGGCCTTTATTCATGTATCAAAAATACAAAAGCCACTCCGTTTTAAAAGGAATGGCTTTTTGTAAATATATTTTTGCAAAAGTAATTATTGTTTTGCAGGAGGAGTTGCTGGTTTTACCGGTGCTTTTGGTGCGTCAACAATACCTAATTCTTTTTTTACCAAAGGTAAAATATCATCTCCCGGAGGGCCAACTAAAACTGAATTTACATCCAGTACATACGAATAGCCACTTTTTTTAGCTACTGATTTGATAGCATCCATAGCTTTTTGCTGTATAGGTGCAAATTTTTGTTGTGCAGCCTGTTTTGCTTTTTCTTGTGCCTCGTTATTAAAACCCTGCACTCTTTGAATTAATTTAATTATTTCTTCCCTTTTAATTTCCTTCATGCTTGCATTTAATGTAGCAGAGTCTTTAATAAACTGGGCACTTTTATCATTGGCTTCTTTTTCCAAATCATCATATTGCTTTGCAAGAGATTCCTGGTATTCCTGTAATTCTTTATTGGCTTTTTGGGTCTCAGGCATAGCTGCAATTACCTCATCCGTGTTTACATAACCAATTTTTGTTTGTGCTGAGGCACTTAAAAACCCTAACGCCATTACACCAGCTACGATTAATTTTTTCATTGTTTTTTTTGTGTTTACTTTTTTATATAGTTTGTTTTTTTATGGTTTTGGCTGCATGGCGGCCAGGTATTAACATTTTATTTTACACCCAGGTTTCTCAGCACTTCATCACTCTTGTCTAATTTTGGGTCGGCAAAGATAACGGTAATTCCTTCACTTTTGTCCAATATAAAATCATATTGTCTGTCCACAGCCAGTTTTTGAACGGCATTGTAAACCTTATCCTGTATGGGTTTTATCAGTTCCTGCCTTTTTTTAAACAGATCTCCCTCAAAACCAAAGCGTTTCTTCTGTAAATCCCTTAATTCTTTTTCTTTGTTATATAACTCATCTTCTCTTTTCTTTTTTAATTCGTCGCTCAGCATTACCTGTTCGGCATCATATTCTTTAATCATCTTATCTACCATGGTTTGCTTTTGATCAATTTCCTGCTGCCATTGATCGCTGAACTGGTCCAGTTTTTTCTGAGCATCCTTATAATCAGTTAGTTTTTCTAAAATATATTTAGAATCGATAACTGCGTAACGCTGTGCATTGCCTGTAAAGGCAATGAGCAATAAGCAAAAGGCAATAAGCAAAAGCTTTTTCATGTTACAAACGTTTTAGAAA
>NZ_JANPCM010000226.1:0-3254 GCF_031430955.1 Ferruginibacter sp. | reverse complement strand
CAATAAATAATCCATCGGCACCGGTTGCTATTGCTGCTCTGGCAATGGTTTCAATTAATTGGGGGTTGCCACCTGTAATACCGCTGGTTTGGTTGGGCTGCTGCAGCGAGTGTGTGCAGTCCATTATTACAGGTACATCATGTTCTTTCATCCAGGTTATATTTCTGTAATCGACTACCAGGTCCTGGTAACCAAAAGTATTGCCTCTTTCGGTAAGCATTATTTTATTATTACCCGCTTGCCGGATTTTATCAGCCGCAAATTTCATAGAAGGCCCATTTAAAAATTGCCCCTTTTTTACATTTACAATTTTGCCTGTTGCAGCAGCGGCTACTAATAAATCTGTTTGCCGGCACAAAAAGGCGGGAATTTGTAAAATGTCGATATACTTTGCAGCCTCTTCAGCTTCGTCATGTGCATGAATATCTGATGTGGTGGGCAGCTTATATTTTTCACCAACTTTTTTTATTAATGATAAACCATTTTCATCTCCCAAACCTGTAAATGAAGTGGCACTTGTTCTGTTTGCTTTACGGTACGATGCTTTAAATACATAAGCAATTTCTAAACGTTTGCAAATGGCCGACACCTTATCTGCAATTTGCATTACCATTTCTTCACTCTCTACCACACAGGGCCCGGCAATTAAAAAAAAATTGTTTTTATTGTATTGCTGGTTGATGAATAGGTCCTGTAAATATTTTTCCATGGGGCAAAAATACTAATAGCCAATGGCTTTAAGAAACTCTTCTTTTTTTCGTCTGGCAACATCAACATAACTCCCGTTTTGCAATTCTATCTGGCCGCCATCGCCTTTAATATATCTTTTAATATAATTGAGGTTAATAAGGTGGGAGTGATGGGTACGAAAAAAAATATCCTCGGGCAGCAGCTCTTCAAATTCTTTTAAAGTTTTTGAGGCGGTAATTTTTGTTTTATTGGTAAAATAAATATTGGTGTAGTTACTATTGGCTTCTAAATGAATGATGTCGTTTATATCAAAAAACAACAAACCTTCCAATGTAGGTATAGCCAATTTATTTAATTGCTTTTTTGGGTGCAGCATATTTTGCTGCAGCAGTTCTACCTGTTTTTTTGTTTGATTATTTTCCCTGGTTTCTACATTTGAAATGGCCTCCTGCAGTTCTTGGATATCAATTGGTTTAAGCAGGTAATCAAAAGCGGCATATTTAATGGCTTTAATGGCATACTGATCGTAGGCTGTGGTAAAAATTATATGAAAATCTTTTTCCGGTAACTCGTTCAGCATTTCAAAACCATTCATCTTTGGCATTTCAATATCTAAAAAAATTAACTGCGGTTTATGATGTTGTATCAGCAACAGAGCTTCCTGACCATTAGCAGCTTCGGCAACTACTTTTACTTGCGGACAATATGACAATAATTTTTCTCTTAATGCCAGCCTGCCTTTTGCTTCATCATCTATAATTATTGCGGTTATCATTTTAAATAATGTTTAAGTTAACTGTTACTTCGGTACCGTCAGGATGCTCATCAATATATAAATCTTTTATCTGTACGGATGCCGTTTCTTCATTATTAAAAAGTTTTATGCGGTCGTAACTCATTTGCATACCGTAGTGCGATTCTTTGTTTTGCATTATTTTTTCGGCAGCTTTCCTCCCTATGCCATTATCTGTAATAACATATTGTATGGTATTGCTTACTTTTTTTATATCAATGTTAAGTATGCCTTCATTGCCTTCTTTATTTCTAAGCCCGTGCAAAATGGCATTTTCTACAAATGGCTGCACAATAAGCGGCGGTACTTTGTAATCGCTGTTTAATAATTCTTCATCAACTTTAAAATTTGTGTTAAATTTATTTTCATGCCTTAATTCTTCCAGCTCAATATACAGCTTTAGTGTTTCTGCATCTTTACTAAATGGCACTGTGTTTTGTTTGCTGCTGTCTAAAATATTACGGAGCAGTTTTGCAAATTTATTAAGGTAAACCGTTGCAGAATATTTGTCATTGCTTTGTATCAGTGCATCAATGCTGTTAATGCAGTTAAAAATAAAATGCGGATTCATCTGTGCCCGTAATGCCATCATTTCTGTTTCAGCAATTTTCTGTTTTAGCTCAGCCTGATTGCGGATTGTTTTAATTCTTTTTTTAAGCAGCCAAAAAACTAAAAGGGAGGTTGCTGCCAAAACTGTAATCCTGAACAGCATAGTTTTCCAGAAAGGCGGAGTAATAAATATTTTAAAAGAGGTAACCGCTGTGGTTTCATTTCCATCTTCAGCCTTTACTCTAAAAGTATATTGCCCTGGATTAAGATTTGTATAGCTGGCAATATTTTTTGTGCCGGCATTTACCCAATCTTTATCAACCGCATCCAGCCGGTAATAATAATTAGTTTGTTGTGGGTTTGAGAAATTGAGCAGCGCAAATTCTATTGTCAAAAAATTTTGCTGATACGTAAGTTTAACCGGTTCACTTTTATCCAGCAACGAATCAATTGCAAGATCATTGTCAAAAATTTTAAACCCGGTAATTTCTACTTTTGCATCCGTATTTTTTAAAATAAAATTATTTTTTGTATAAAAACAAATCATTTCTGTAGTAGTACCGGCAAGCCATCTTCCATCCTGTAAAGGATAAAAAGAAACTGTTTTAAATTCTGAATTTACAGTGCCGGGATCAATATTAAGCCGGGTAAATTTTTTATCAGCCGGTTTAAATTTATACAAATCATAATCGGTGGTAAACCATATATAACCTTCTGTATCTTTTTTTATTGCATGGATTGTATTGGCAGGCAAACCTTCTTTGGCAGATAAATGAGAAAAAGTTTTATTGCGAATATTAAAAAAATTTAAACCGCCATACTGGGTGCCAATCAGCAGCGTACTGTCATCGTATTCTTCAATGCCTTGGGTAATATTTGCAGAAATAGCATGAGCATTATTTTTATTTTGTACATACACTGCTGAATATAACCGGTTGTGTGTATCAAATTGCTTAAACCCCAAACGGGTGCTTACCCAGCAGCGTTGTTTGCTATCGAAAAAAATATTGGATACATGTGCATACTCCTGCACTATGCCTTTTGTACTGTCGTTGTAAGGGTAAAATTTATTTTGTTGTTTATTCCATCCTGCAATTTTTCCATTATACAATCCCATCCAGATATTTCCTGTTTTATCTTTTGTCATACAAAATATGGTGGAATTATTTAACTCCGGGGGACGAATGGTTTTTATGGCGCCGTTGTATGGGTTGTATATATG
>NZ_JANPCM010000225.1:0-2778 GCF_031430955.1 Ferruginibacter sp. | reverse complement strand
AACTGGTGCTGTAGCAGTTGCAATTTTAAATGCGTTGAATGGTACAGCACCATCTTTTGCAGATAAAAAAATAAACGACGGCATTAAATTAGCTGCCGAAAAATTAAAAGCAGCAGGTGGTAATGCATTGGTAGTTTGTGGCAGTAACGATGTAAATGTGCAGGTAATTGTAAATGCCATTAACGAAGCGATTGGTGCAAATGGTAAAACTATCAACTGGGCTGTAACGGCTAACTACCGTAAAGGAATAGATGCCGATATGATTAAGCTGGTAGATGATATGAATAGCGGTGCGGTTGGTGCAGTTTTAATTAATGGTGTAAATCCATCTTACTCTTACAACGACAGTAAAAAATTTACTGACGGATTAAAAAAAGTAATTGGTGTTTCATTTAATGCAACCATGGATGAAACAACAGAGCATTGTAAATATGTAATCCCTGCTCATCACTGGTTAGAAAGCTGGGGAGATGCAGAACCTAAATCTGGTTATATAAGTATTATACAACCTACTATCAATCCATTATTTAAAACAAGGGCTTTTCAAACTTCGTTATTAAAATGGAGTGGAAATACTGTTGCTGCAGATTATGAAACATATTTTAAAAATTACTGGACTACCAAATTAGGTGGTGCAGATAATTATGATAAAGCATTACAGGATGGTGTTGTTGAACCAGCTTCAATGACAGTTGGTGGCAGTGCATTTAATGGTACATCAGTAGCAGACGCAACATCAAAAATTGCTGCTGTTAAAACCGGTGCAGCCGATACCGAAATTGTATTGTATCAAAAAATATCTGTTGGTAATGGCAGCCAGGCTAACAACCCATGGTTGCAGGAATTGCCTGACCCCATTTCAAAAGTAACCTGGGATAATTATGCCATGATGAGTCCCGCCATGGCAAAATCATTATTGAATCTGGATGTGATGAACCAGGAAGGCGGTAAACAAAGTGACTACGAAGTACACCCTGAAAAACCAGTTGTAAAAATTACAGCTAATGGTAAATCAATTGAATTGCCAGTAATTGTAATACCGGGTATGCATGCTGCAGTAGTAGCAATTGCTGTAGGTTACGGAAGAGGAAGTGAAGGCGCAACAAAAGAAAAAATTTCTGAAAATATAGGAAAGTCTGCAGTAGGCGCAGGTAAAAATGCTTACCCATTGGTGGCATTTAACGGAACTAATTTGTATTCTTCAGTTGCAAAAATTGAAAAAGTAGCAGATAAAACATACCCTTTAGCTCAAACACAGGTACATGGTTTTACAGAAAGCCGTCCCGTGATTTATGAAACCAATCTTAAAAGTTTTACAGCCAATCCTGAAGCAGTTTTAGAAGAAATTACAAAAGAGAGATTGAACACAACGGCAAATGACAGCAAAGATTTTGTAAGAGATGCCACCATGTATCCTTCTTTTGACAAGCCAGGTATTAAATGGGGAATGAGCATTGACTTAGGTACCTGTACAGGTTGCAGTGCCTGTGTGGTTGCCTGTACTGCCGAAAACAATGTGAGTGTAGTGGGTAAAATGCAGGTGCAAAGAGCACACGAAATGCATTGGTTGCGTATTGACAGATACTTTACTGGTGATTTAGAAAACCCTGATGTTGTTTTTCAACCTATGCTTTGCCAGCATTGCGATAATGCACCTTGCGAAAATGTTTGCCCGGTTGCAGCAACCAACCACAGCAGCGAAGGTTTAAATCAAATGACTTATAACCGTTGCATTGGTACAAGATATTGCGCTAACAACTGTCCTTATAAAGTACGCCGTTTTAACTGGTTAGATTATACCGGAGCGGATAGCTTCCCTGATAATCAAAAGGAAATGATTGGTACTTACATGGATGATTCAGTAATGCAGATGAATGACGATTTAACAAGAATGGTGTTGAACCCGGATGTAACTGTTAGAAGCCGTGGTGTTATTGAAAAATGTTCTTTTTGTGTACAGCGTTTACAGGATAGCAAATTAGAAGCTAAGAAAAATCAGGATTCTTCTTTAGTTAGAAACGTAAAAGTGGCTTGCATGCAGGCTTGCCCTACTAACGCCATCAGCTTTGGTAATGTAAATGATAAAGAAAGTGATGTTTATAAAATTAGAAATGTAGAGCAAAAGCACCGTAGTTTTTATGTAATGGAGCAACTGCACGTTTTGCCTAACGTTAGTTATTTGGCTAAAGTGAGAAATACCGACAGGCATATTGGAGTGGAAGAGGAGAAGGCGTAGAAGAAGCCCCTCCTATCCTCCCCGAAAGGGAGGGAAATGGAGATGATTGGTGCGGAGATTAATGAATTTGGATTCGCTTAGATAAAAGCTCAATAAAGATAAAAAGCTGAAATGCTTAATTACGAATGTTGAAATAAAAAATAAGGCTTGGCCTCCCTCTCTTTGGGAGAGGGAATGAGGGTGAGGCCGCTTAAAAAACGATATGTCATTATTAAAGTACGAATCGCAACTAAGGGAACCGCTGGTAGATGGTGATAAAGATTACCACCAGGTAACGGAAGATATAGTACGCCCCATTGAAATGAAACCTACACGCCTTTGGTATATTGGTTTCTTCATCAGTGTCGGATTGCTTTTATTTGGTGTGTACAGTGTTTACCGTGAGGTTACTTACGGTATCGGTCAGTGGAATGTAAATAAAACAATTGGCTGGGGTTGGGATATCACCAACTTTGTTTGGTGGGTAGGTGTTGGTCATGCCGGTACTTTAATTTCTGCTATCTTATTATTATTCCGTCAGGGTTGGAGAACGGGTGTAAACC
>NZ_JANPCM010000224.1:0-2612 GCF_031430955.1 Ferruginibacter sp. | reverse complement strand
GAAATTGCATTGCATGAAAAACTACACACAAAAGTGTAAATAAATGCGAGTTGTACTTATTTATTGACGAGTTCCATAAATAATATTGTTTACCGAATTTATAAAAAAACTGTCTCGATTTTCCGAGACAGTTTTTTTATAAATATATACATTGGTTGTTTTTTATTTAAGCCTTCATGATCTTTGGCTATTATGCTTCAGCATTTTTTGTTTTACTTATCTTTGTAAAAATTAAATAAAATGACAAATACCGAGCAACCCAACCAACTTAATATAGAAATTTCGGAAGAAGTATCTGAAGGGTCTTATGCAAACCTTGCTATTATTACACACAGCCATGCAGAATTTGTTATTGATTTTGTAAATGTAATGCCGGGTACACCAAAGAGTAAAGTAAAAAGCCGTATTATACTCACACCTTTTCATGCCAAGCGTTTTATGAAGGCAATGATAGATAATATTAAAAAGTTTGAAACTGCCAACGGCACTATACAGGATATGGAAGCAGTGGAAATACCTTTTAATTTTGGCGGGCCCACGGCACAGGCATAAGGGTTGCGGTTTTTTGGTTTAATACTAACTCAATTATCTTTTTGTTTTGGTGCAACTAATTTAATTCACCAGCGTCAACTATCAACTAAAGCAACCCTTCATCAGCAAAACTGTAATACCCATCTTCACTTACAATAATGTGATCAATCACTTTTATATCGAAGTATTTGGCGGCTTCCTTAATTTTTTGCGTCAGTTCTTCATCAGCCCTGCTGGGTTTTAAAGATCCCGAAGGGTGATTGTGGCTCAATACAATTGAAGTAGCATCTTGTTCAAGGGCTTTCTTTAAAATAATTCTTGGGTCGGCAACTGTACCGGTAATACCACCACGGCTTATTATTTCAAAATGATTTATTTTGTTAGCCCTGTTTAAAAATAATACTGCAAATACTTCATAAGTAAAATCCTTAAGTATTGCTTTAAGGTATTGAGCAATGTCTTTACTGCTTTGTACTATTGTTTTATCTAATGTTGCCGATGCCTGCCGGCGCCTGCCTAATTCTAATGCGGCTGCAATAGTAATTGCTTTCGCCTCTCCAATTCCTTTTATCTGTTGAAAATCATTAAGGGTGAGTTTACCCAGCTCATTTAAATTATCGCTGCCCAATCTTAAAATCTCTTTTGCCAGGTCAACAGCACTTTTATCTTTACTGCCATTATTTATTAAAATAGCAATTAATTCAGAGTTGCTTAAAACTTCGGCACCTTTACTTAACAATTTTTCTCTTGGCCTGTCATCAGCAGCCCAATTTTTTATAGATGTGGATGGCTTGTTGAAATTTTCCATAGGTTCAAATTTAATTCATCTAAACTAAACGATACTTTTGCGGCATCTTATTTTAATTTATCTCAAAAAAATATATGGAACCATCTGCAAAAATTTTCTCTGGAACAGGATCTCAGTATTTAGCTGAAAAAATTGCTAAAAAATTCGGGGAGCCATTAGGTAAAGTAAATATCCAGCGGTTTAGCGATGGAGAAATTTATGTAGAGTTTCAGGAAAGCATCAGGGGGCAGTTTGTGTTTTTAATACAAAGTACTTACTCGCCTACAGATAATTTAATGGAATTGCTTTTGATGATTGATGCGGCAAAAAGGGCATCTGCTTATAAAGTAATTGCTGTAATTCCTTATTACGGTTTTGCCCGGCAAGACAGAAAGGACAGGCCCAGAGTAGCCATTGGAGCTAAATTAGTAGCCAATATGATTACTGCTGCCGGGGCCGACAGAGTAATTACAATGGATTTACATGCCCCACAAATACAGGGCTATTTTGATATCCCGGTAGATCATTTGGAAGCTTCGGCCATATTTATTCCTTATATAGAAAAATTAAATTTACCTAACCTGACTTTTGCAGCACCTGATGTGGGAAGTGCCAACCGTATTAGGGAAATAGCCTCTTATTTTGAATGTGAAATGGTAATATGTGATAAGCATAGAAAAAGAGCTAACGAAATTGCCAGCATGGTTGTAATTGGTGATGTTACAGGTAAAGATGTGGTGCTGATTGATGATTTATGTGACACAGGTGGAACATTGGTTAAAAGTGCTTTATTAATGAAAGAGAAAGGAGCCAACAGCGTAAGAGCGTTGTGTACTCACCCTGTTTTAAGTGGTAACGCTTACAGTAACATTCAAAACAGTGTTTTAGAAGAATTGGTAGTATGTGATACCATTCCTGTAAAAGAGGGTTGTAAAAAAATTAAAGTGCTATCTACAGATGAACTTTTTGCAGTAACTATCAGGAATGCCTATGAAAATAAAAGCATCAATAGCTTGTTTATCAGGGGAAGGGTGAAGAAAGTTTAAAATACAAGTTCAAAGTTCATGGTTCATAGTTTAGTGTATGCTGCAATTAGTTATAATAAATTAAATAACAGTTAGTTATGCATAAACATGTTTAAGTAGCCATAGTCTGAAAAACTATGAACTATGAACTATAAACTATTAATGTTTTTCCCTACCTTTGCGCCTCATTAAAAAATTATAAAACAATGAAATCAGTTACAATCGAAGGACAACTGAGGACCGAAAGCGGAAAAAAAGCCACCCGCCAA
>NZ_JANPCM010000223.1:0-1758 GCF_031430955.1 Ferruginibacter sp. | reverse complement strand
AAATTTCGAACAGCGGGAAGCTAAAAGAGTAAAAGAATTGGATACAGTAAAAACACAGCTCTATACAAACATTACCCACGAATTTCGTACCCCGCTAACTGTTATACTGGGTATGGCGCAGCAGGTTAAAAGTAATCCGTCTGCGCATTTGCAAAATGGTGTAGATATGATTATTCGCAACGGGCAAAGTTTATTAAACCTGGTAAATGAAATGCTGGACCTTTCCAAACTGGAAACGGGTAAGATGCAGTTGCAGTTGGTAAATGGTGATGTAATTAATTTTCTCCGGTATGTTGTAGAATCTTTTCATTCGCTTGCCGAAAGCCAGAAAAAACAATTGCATTTTTTAGCTGAAATGGATGCTTTGCACATGGCATACGACCCCGAAAAAATAAGGCAGATCGTTGCCAACTTATTATCTAACGCCTTAAAATTTACACCCGAAAAAGGAAATATCTACATCCGTGTTAGTGAAAATATTATACAGCAAGATACCAATACAGCAGTACTGATTATTAAAGTAAAAGATACCGGCATCGGTATTCCGGAAAGTCAGCTGCTGCATATCTTCGACAGGTTTTATCAATTAGATAACAGTCATACAAGAAAAACCGAAGGCACCGGTATTGGCCTGGCACTTACTAAAGAGCTGGTAAAATTAATGGAAGGGGAAATAACAGTGAAGAGCCCGCCAACAGGTGCTAATAAGGGAAGCGAATTTACCGTAGCATTGCCGTTGAAAAAATTGCCTGCAACTGAAGATGCAGTTGTACATCCTGATTTAAAAGATGTTTATCCGCAAAGAATAATTACAGAAACAACAAGCAGAATAACTTTTGCTGATGAAAATGAAAGCAGGCAAAAACCATTGATATTACTGGTGGAAGATAATGCTGACGTTGTGGCCTACACGGCATCATGCCTGCCCGATTACCGCCTGGCTGTAGGTAAAGATGGAAGAGAAGGTTTTGAAATAGCATCAGAAATAATTCCTGATTTAATTATTACCGATGTTATGATGCCTTTTGTGGATGGGTTTGAATTGTGCCGGCAACTTCGTAATGATGAATATACCAGTCACATCCCCATTATTATGCTTACTGCAAAAGCGGATATGGAAAGTAAAATAGAAGGGTTGCAACAGGGGGCCGATGTGTACCTGCAAAAACCTTTTAACCGGGAAGAATTATTAATTCGCATAAAAAAATTACTGGAGCTGCGAAAAAATTTGCAACAATATTATCTTAAAAAAGCAGGGTTAAACAATTATGCATCACCACCAGAAATAAATGCGGAAGAAATAATTACAGAAAATAAAATTGAAGACATCTTTGTAAAAAAAGTACGGGAAGCAGTAGAACAACATTTAAAAGATACCAACTTTACCGTAGAGCAATTGTGCAAACTGGTTTTTATGAGCCACTCTCAACTGCATCGTAAATTAGATGCGCTAACAGGCTGTTCGCCTAATAAATTTATCCGTATCATCCGTTTAAACAAAGCTAAAGAACTGTTGAAGTACCCTGCTAACAGTATTGCTTTTATAGCATTAGATTGTGGCTACAGCGACCCCGGCTATTTTGCAAGAATATTTAAACAGGAGTATGGTGTAACGCCGCAGGAGTGGCGGGTGAAAAATTGAAAGCGTATTTTACTCACTACCACTTTTTTCTCCCACAAACCACTGCTCTTTATTTTTAAACAGCACATTAAAAGTAGTAAGCGATCCGTAACATCTTGTAATGTATTGCTGAATAT
>NZ_JANPCM010000222.1:0-5986 GCF_031430955.1 Ferruginibacter sp. | reverse complement strand
CACTGTTGAAGAGAGCCTCTAAAAAATTATTATGTGAAATGACAGCATCACAAAAGTATTTAGCCACACTGGGTTTAAAAGATAATGATATTACAGAAGAAGAAATCTTACCTAAAGAACAGGAAAACAGCCGCCGTTCTTTTTTTAAAAAAGCAACTATGGGTGGTATTGCATTTGGAAGTGCTTTGGCATTTTCACCTATCGAAGAACTTGTTGCACAAAGTACGCAAAAGGTTAGCCGCAATTCAAGCCCGTCAGACCTGAAGATAACAGACATGCGTTATTGCCTTACGGCAGTGATGGGTGGTACTGCAATTATTCGTATTGATACCAACCAGGGTATTTATGGATTAGGCGAAGTAAGAGATGCAGCTGATGTACGATATGCACTGATGCTTAAGAGCAGGATTCTTGGAAAGAATCCCTGCAATGTTGAGCAAATATTTAAATCAATAAAGCAGTTTGGTGGACAAGCCCGACAGGCAGGCGGTGTATGCGCTGTTGAAATGGCGCTATGGGATATTTGTGGCAAAGCTTATAATGTACCTTGCTGGCAATTATTAGGTGGCCGGTACCGTGATAAAATAAGAATTTATGCCGATACGCCTGAGTCCTCTTCTCCTGAAGAACAAAAAAAATTAATTAAATACCGCACAGAAGAACAGGGTTATACCTGGCTGAAGATGGATGTTTCTATTGGCGAATTAAAAGGCATACCAGATACATTAGTGAATGATAAATTCTGGCAAAATACGCAGGGTAATCTGGCGCAGTGGGGCGATCAAAGTAATTATATGTCGTACGGCAACACACTACACCCATTTACGCAAATACAAATAACCGATAAAGGATTAGAGGAATTACAAAAAGTAGTAGAGAATGTAAGAAGCATGGTGGGTTATGAAATTCCATTGTCTACAGACCATTACGGCCACTTTGATTATAACAATGGTATTCGATTAGGAAGAGCGCTTGAAAAATATCGCTTAGCATGGTTAGAAGATATTGTATCGTGGGAATACACCGTGCAATGGAAACGATTGACAGATGCTTTAGAAACACCTACACTTACCGGCGAAGATATTTACTTGCTGAAATATTTTAAACCACTGATCGATGAACGTGCAGTAGATATTATTCATCCCGACCTTGCTTCATCCGGAGGATTGCTAGAAACAAAACGTATTGGTGATTACGCAGAAGAGTATGGTATAGCCATGGCCATGCACCAGGCAGGCACACCGGTATCTTTTATGGCAAATGTGCATTGCGCAGCCGCAACACAAAACTTTTTAGCACTGGAACATCACTCGGTAGATGTACCGTGGTGGGACAGTTTAGTAAAAACAACGGATGGCAAAAAAATAATTACCAAAGGTTTTGCAGATGTGCCACTATCGCCTGGCTTAGGTATTGAATTAAATGAAGAAGTATTGAAACAACATTTGCATCCATCTGATAAAAGTTATTTTGAACCCACTACGCAATGGAATGAAAGGCGTTCTCACGACAGGATATTCAGTTAAACAATATAGCAGGCAAGTTTAGTTGTACAACTTGCCTGCTATCATTTTCTATTTCACGTAAAAGTTTAATACCATTTAAAATATGGCGCCCAAAAAAAGTTCGGTGATTTTTTACAGCCTTGCTGTTTTGTGTATTTTGCTATCCATCATTTTTTGGGCAGCAAATAAAATTGAACTCTCCGGCTGGTCGCTTACTTTTTTCTTTGTTAGCCTTTCCTTTGCCTTCCGGTATAATGCAGCATTAAAAGGCTTATCGTTTACCGTAATAATTTTTGCGGCGGTAACATTGGCGATGTTTCATCCAGAGTATTTTTTACAATGGGGTAATTTTAAATTAAGCAGTTTGATAATACCGCTAATTCAGTTACTAATGTTTGGCATGGGAGCATCCATGAGCGTAAATGATTTTGCCGCCGTTATTAAATCACCAAAAGGTGTGGTGATTGGTGTAATGAGCCAGTTTATTATTATGCCATTACTGGGTTTTGCATTAGCAAGCCTCACTAATTTTCCGGCTGAAATTGCAGCAGGTATTATTCTTATCGGTTGTTCTCCAAGCGGGCTTGCTTCTAACGTAATGGCTTATTTATCCAAAGCCAACCTGGCTTTATCCATCACCATCACTTCTATCACCACACTGATTGCACCTTTTGTTACACCACTGCTGATGAAACTTTTTGCTGGCGCCTTAATTGAAATTGAAGTAATGAAAATGATGTGGGATATTTTTAAAATGATCATTATTCCAATAAGTGCTGGATTAATTTTTAATAAGCTTTTAAGTGGTCGTTCAAAATGGCTGGATAAAGCGATGCCTTATGTATCCATGTTAAGTATTGCGTTGATCATTACCATCATCACTGCCGCAGGAAGAGAAAGCCTTTTGAAAATAGGTGCCCTGTTAATTGTGGTAGCATTGGTACATAATTGCTTTGGCTATTTACTGGGCTACTGGAGTGGCCGCTTATTTAAAATGCCGGAAAGAGATTGCCGCACCATTGCAATTGAAGTGGGAATGCAAAATGCAGGACTTGCATCGGGCATTGCAAAAGAAATGGGAAAGATAGCTACCGTTGGTTTAGCAGCAGCCGTGTTTGGACCATTAATGAATATAACAGGCTCTGCATTAGCAAGCTGGTGGCACAACCGTTTGCCCAAAGAATATACTGATGAAACAGTTCATAAATAAATATTGCTCATTAAATTACTTATTGCATGAAAAAAATTAAATCATTCTTTATTGTATTTGTAATGATTGGCTGTTGTATGCAATTAAAAAGCCAGCAGGTACAAATTTCAAAAGAACAACTGATCGCCTTAACACCTGCATGGAAAGGCGAACGATTTGCAGATGGCCGCCCTAAAGTGCCGGATAATATTTTAAAACGCATGAAGTTGGTAAGCGTGGAAGAGGCCTGGGCCGTTATGAAAAATGCCGGCTATGCTTACCAGGTAGCAGAAGGATGGATGCAAATAAATCCTGACAGTGTTTTAACAGGCCGTGCAGTAACGGCTACGTTTATGCCGGCAAGGCCCGATGTATGGGGGGCCATAGATACTGCAGGCAAAAAAATGGGCAAGCGTGGACAAAATACCTGGGCAGTTGACCTGTTGATAAAAGGAGATGTATATGTTGCCGACCAGTTTGGAGCCCATCGTAATGGACCTACCATTGGAGATAATGTGGGCAATGCCATTTATGCTAAAACAGGAAATGGCATTGTGTACGACGGTGCCTTAAGAGATGTAGAAGGCTTAAAAGAAATTGGTGGCTTCACTTCTTACTATACCAGTTATGATCCGTCGTATCATAATCCGCCAGGTGATCTTAATACAATGATCGTTGGTATCAATCAGCCCACACGTATACGAACAGTAACAGTAATGCCCGGAGACATTGTTTTAGGTAAGATGGGGGTGGTTACATTTATCCCTCCTCATCTTGCAGAAAAAGTAGTGAAGACATCAGAGATCGTAAGGCTAAGGGATATGTTTGGCCACCAGCGTTTAAGAGAAGGAACCTACACTGCCGGGCAAATAGATACCCGCTGGACAGATGAGATTGAAAAAGATTTTTCCAGGTGGCTTAACGATCACATTAATGAATTGCCTGTACCAAAAGAACAGGTGCAGGAATATTTAAAAGAACGTACCTGGTAAAATTCACATCATCTAAAAAAATATTTTCCATGACAAATTCAAGAAGAAATTTTATAAGTAAAGCGGCCATAGCTGCTGCAATAACACCATTCGCATCCCTATCAACTTTTGGTATGGGTTATCAAACTGCAATTGATAAAACGCCCAGACCATCTTCCCCTACCGATCTTAAAATAACTGAAATAAAATGCGGTTATATAAAGGGCAGCCTTTTTGTAAAAGTATTTACCAACCAGGATATATGGGGTTGTGGCGAAGGCGTGGATGCGATACCGGGCACTTATCATTTGGTAAAAAATTTTGAAGCAAGGATAAAAGGAAAAAATCCATTGAACGTTCATCGTTTGTTTGAAGACATTCGTAAAAGTGGTTTTTTTCAGGGTGCACAATCAGGAATGTATGTTGCTGTATTATCTGCAATAGAAACCGCTTTATGGGATATTGCAGGTAAAGCATTAAATGTACCGGTGTATCAATTACTGGGTGGAAAGTTTCGTGATAAAATAAGGGTGTATTGTGATACCGCTTTGTATCAAAGAAATTTGCCCACCCCAAAAGATTTTGCAGAAGCTGCATTAAAATCAAAACAAATGGGATTTAATGCTATTAAGTTTGATCTGGATCAGGCCAAAGACCCCGGTAAGTATGATGCGTATAACTGGACCGCAAGCCCTGCCGAATTGCAACGAATGGTGGACCAGATGACAGCAGCACGTGAAGCCGTAGGCCCCAACATTGACATATGTGTTGACATGCATGGAAGATATGATGCAGTAACCGGACAGGCTGTTGCAAAACGTTTGGAACATTTAAACCTGATGTGGCTGGAAGAACCCATACCTGCAGAAAACCCGGAAGCCTATAAATTAATTACCGAATCAACCAGCACACCAATATGTGCAGGCGAAAATCATTACCTGGCTTATGGCTTTAGAAGATTGCTGGAAATAGGTGCTGTAGATATTGTAATGCCCGACCTGCAAAAAGCAGGTGGATTGGGAGAAGGGCAGCGCATTGCTAATTTGGCCAATTTATATTATGTACCTTTTGCACCACATATGGTAGCTTCGTTTTTAGGTGCAATGGCATCTGCACATGTTTGCGCATCTGTACCAAATTTTTTAATTTTAGAATGGCAATCGTATTTTCATACTGACCCAATGTTTAAAGAAATTGTTCATTATGATGGTGAGTGGGTAAAAAATAGTTTTATCACGCTGTCGGAGAAACCAGGTATCGGTGTAGAGATTAATGAAGATGCAATGAAAAAATATGCAATACCGGGTATACCTTTCTTTGTATAAAAAATAAAACATTCAGCATTTGTAATAGTATTATTCAACTTAAAAATTTTATTATGAATAACTCCCGCCGCAATTTTTTACAAAAGCTTACTGCTTCTGTTATTGCTGTACCTTTTTTAACAAACGATAGTTTAGCCAATATTGATAAAAATGCTGACCAATATTTTTATGATGGCCCGGTATTAAGAGTTGCTATTATGGGCCTTGGCAGTTATGGCACCCGTGTTGCCGATGCTATACAGGCTTGTACAAAAGTAAAATTAGTAGGCGCTATTAGCGGAACGTCTTCTAAACTAACTGCGTGGCAAACAAAATATAATATCCCGGAAAAGAATTGTTACAACTACGAAAATTTTGATGCTATAAAAAACAACCCTGATATTGATGCCGTGTATATTATTACGCCCAACTCATTACACAAAGATCAAACCATACGTGTAGCACAGGCAGGTAAACATGTTATTTGCGAAAAGCCGATGGCATTAAATGCAAAAGAAGGTGAGCAAATGATAGCAGCCTGTAAAAAGGCCAATGTAAAATTATTAATTGGCTACCGAGTGCATTTTGAACCAAAAACTTTAGAGATCATTCGCATGAGAAATGCAGGGGAGCTTGGAAAAATAATGTTCTTCCAGGGATTAACCGGCTTTAGAATTGGCGACCCTACACAATGGAGATTGAATAAACAACTGGCTGGTGGTGGCTCCATGATGGACATTGGTATTTATGCCGTTAATGGTGCCCGTTATATGGTGGGTGAAGATCCAATTTGGGTAACAGCGCAGGAAACAAAAACAGATACTATAAAATTTGCAGCAGGTGTTGATGAAACCATTCAATTTCAATTTGGCTTTGCAAGTGGTGCGGTAGCTTCCTGTTTATCTACTTATGCAATGAACGGGTTAGATCGTTTTTTTCTGAATGGCCAAAATGGTTTTGGAGAAATGCAACCTTCTACCGGTTATGGCCCAATAAAGGGCAGAACCAATAAAGGAG